>JAHHJQ010000061.1 GCA_018680005.1 Bacteroidia bacterium
GATAGATACTATCAATTGGAGGAATCGCTTGGCGATCCTAAAGTGATTTCTGACATGTCCCGGTTTAAAAAAATCAGCAAAGAGTATAAGGATCTCAAGTCTATCGTTGAAAAATTCCACACCTTCAAAAATGTTAAGGGCAATCTCGAAACTGCTCAGGAAATGTTGGGATCGGATGATGAAGAAATGAAAGAATTGGCGAGAGAAGAATTATCCGCCTTAAAAATCGAAGAAGAACGGCTTGAAGAAGAGTTGAAATATCTTCTGATTCCTCAGGACCCCAATGATACTAAAGACGTAATATTCGAAATTCGAGCTGGAACAGGCGGTGATGAGGCCAGTATTTTCGCCGGTGATCTATATCGTATGTATACGAAGTTTTTCGAATCCAAAGGATGGAAGTGCAATGTATTAAATGTCACTGAAGGAACTGTTGGAGGGTATAGCAAAATTTCTTTGGAAGTCAGGGGTGAAGAAGTTTTTGGTAACCTCAAATTTGAATCTGGAGCACATCGTGTTCAACGAGTGCCGAAGACAGAATCTCAGGGTCGTGTTCACACTTCAGCGGCCACAGTAGTTGTAATGCCAAAATTAGAAATGGAAGATGTTGATATCAATAAGGCGGACTTGAAGGTTGATACTTTCAGATCAAGTGGGGCAGGAGGTCAACATGTCAACAAGACCGAATCAGGTGTGCGATTTACACACATCCCTACTGGAGTGGTTTCAGAAAGCACTGATGGTAGATCCCAAATCAAAAATAGAGAAATTGCCCTGCAGAGGTTGTATCAGAAAATTTTCGAAGCTCAACAAGCCAGATACAATGCTGAGGTTGCATCAAAACGTAGAACTTTGGTAGGATCGGGAGATAGATCGGATAAAATCAGAACTTATAATTATCCCCAGAATCGCGTAACAGACCATAGAATCAATCTTACTTTATATAGTTTGGATAAGGTTATGGCGGGAGACATTGGAGCTATTATCGAAGGTCTCCAGTTGTTTGAAAATACGGAGAAGCTCAAAGCAGGCGAAAGTATAGTATAGGTTATTTCTTTCTTTGAATGACAAATTCCACAAGATCAATCATTGATGATTTTGCTTCAGAATGGGGAAATTTCTCAAGCTGCTTCAGTGCTTGGTTCTTATATTCATCCATTTTCAAAGTGGCATAATCAATACCACCCGCAGAATGAACCGTTTGAATAAGTTCAGAAACTCTCTTCTTATCATTTGAGTGATTCTTGATTGTGCTAATTATTCTTCTTTTTGTTGAGCGGTTGCAGTTCTGGAGCGTGTAAATGATGGGCAAGGTCATTTTCTTTTCCTTTATATCAATTGCCCTGGGTTTGCCAATATTGTCTGTACCATAATCTAAGAGATCATCTTTTAATTGAAAGGCAATACCAATCTTCGTCCCAAAATCGGACATTGTTCTAATAAGCTCTTCATCATCCGTTACAGCTGCAACACCAGCAGAACAGGCTGCTGAAATTAGTGCAGCTGTTTTTTGTCGGATAATATTGAAATAGATCGATTCATCGATATCCAATTTTCTTGCTTTTTCGAGCTGAAGTAACTCTCCTTCACTCAAATTTTTTACCGCTTGAGACATGATTTTTAGAAGACGAAATTCTTCCTTTTCCAAAGCAAGTAGCATACCCTTGGATAGTAAATAGTCCCCGACCAAAACTGCTATCTTATTTTTCCAAAGTGCGTTAATTGAAAAAAACCCTCTTCGCTGACTAGATTCGTCGACTACATCATCGTGTACTAAAGATGCTGTATGGACTAGTTCAATAAAAGATGCTGCAATGTAACTTGACGAGGATATGGAACCGGTCATTTTGGAGGCTAGAAATACAAACACCGGCCTCATTTGTTTTCCTTTACTTTTTACAATATAGTAGGTGATCCGGTCAAGCAAAGGAACTTTGCTCTTCATTGAGTTTTTGAAAAAAAGCTCAAACTCTTTGAGTTCACTTTTTATTGGCTTTTTTATCGCATCGAGAGATACGATCATGTGATATGATTTTTATGAATTAATTTCAATGCAACGTTCATACTCTAATAAAAGATGTCATAATCCAAAGGTGGCTTTATAATATCGCTGTCACAAGAAAATTGCCGACAAATACTATAATGAAAAAGCCCACTATTGCTAGTGGGCAAAAAAATAGAGAGAGCGTTAAAAAAAATCTTTGTTTGTTAGTGTTAAAATGATGGAAAGGGCAAGATATATAAATTGTAATGTAAGTACATTGAACTTACTAATTCTTTTTATACAATGAGTAAGATTGTTATAAATTAAATTGTTTCGCTTGTGTATAATTTACTCCTGAAGAATAGAATCACAAATAGTATAATTCTTGTTACTATATTGATACTGCTTAGGCTTATCTTTTGGCTAGACCCAAGCATAGAAACCTCATTATCAGCAGGGATTCTATACAATGAATGGTTTGGTGGTGCATCTACTCTCCAAGTTTGGCTGGCATCAACACTTTTGTTGATAGTTCAAATTTATATTCTACTAGACCTATGCATGAGGTTCAAAATTTCGTCAGAATTAACATTAATTCCGGGTTTAACTTTTATTTTGGTTGCATGTTTGATTCCCGAGGTTGGTATGTCTCTTCCTATTATATTGGCCAACACTTTTCTATTAGTGGCTTTGAATCAACTTTTTAATATCGCATCAAGACTCCCGCCCGAAAGAAATATCTACAACATTGGTCTTTGGTTGGCCATGGCATCTCTTATGTATAGTGTCTATGTACTCATGCTTATTGCCTTTATCAGTGGCATAAACATTTTAAGGAGTTATAGAATTAAGGAGTTAAAAATTTTGATTTTAGGGTTTATAACTCCTTATTTTCTTTCTGGAGTATACTTCTTTTGGAACGATAGACTAGATGTATTTCTATTGGGACTAATTGACGATTTAGGTTTATTTTCAGTCCATAGTTCTTCCGGTGGTGTATATGAAGTTGGACTATTAATCCTTGTCATGATATTAGTGATTTCTGTTAGTCTATCCAGCAGTAAAATCATGGTCAAAAAGACCAACGTAAAACAAAACTACTTTAAGGCCATCTATTGGATTTTACTTGTGTGCTTTTTTATGCTTCTGGTGAAGAGGAATGTAACCATACATCACTTGGCAATACTAATAGTCCCTCTTTCTATTCTCCTTAGTGAATTGATGATTGTATCCAAGCCTAGTGCATCGAAGCTTTTCATCAATATATTCTTGCTTTTGATCATCGCTCTTCAGTTCAAAAATGATCTTGTGAGACTATTGGTGGAGTAGTGTTTTTTCACAGAGGTTGGCGTTAATTATTTCTTATAGTCTTTTTGTTCAATTGATACGGACTGAACATTCGAGTACCTTCGTCGTATTGTTTTCTAGGCAAATTCTAGAAGCCAACACTTTTAAATTTCTGGCTGTTCTCTGTCTAGGTATCATGAAAAAAAATGACTAATATGAATTCTATCTTATTCCTGTTAAGTGGTATGTTGTTATTTGCTAATTTGGCTTTTGCCCAGCAAAGCCCTGTGACTTGGAATGGTTCCATCAACAAAATGGAAGATGGAACTTATGAAGTTAGTATTGAGGCTAAAATTGAATCTGGCTGGTATGTCTATTCTCGGGTTTTAGAAAGTGATATGGGGCCAGTGCCAACTTCATTGGATTTTAGTGCAAATGATGGAATTCAACTGGTCGGATCAACAAGTGAATCCGGAAACAGGCAAGAGGGAATGGACAAAGCATTTGGTATGAATGTGGTGAAGTATTTAGATGAGGTCACTTTTTCGCAGAAAGTACAGATCTCTTCAGATATTGATCAAATTCAATGCACGGTAACATTTATGACATGCAATGGTGAAATGTGTCTTCCCCCGAAAGATGTTCCAATTAGGATAAATTTGTAGTTTTCTTATATACAAACGAACTTGATAAATTCACTCATCTAACTCATCCATGCGTCTTTGTTTCAATTTTCTATGTATCCTGGTATTGACAACATTATGTTTCAATGTTTCAGCACAGCTTAATCCAGTTTCATGGGAATTCTCAAGCAATTATCTAGGTGAAAATGAATTTGAACTTATCGCCACAGCTACAATGGAAGATGGGTGGTATACCTATTCTCAGGAGGAATCAGAAGATGGTCCAAATCCTACATATTTTGAATATTATGACAGTGACCATTTTGAATTAGTTGGTAAGACTACGGAATCCGGGAACAGAAAAGAAGCATTCGAAAAAGCATTTGGAGGAGTTAAAGTCATAAAATTCATAGGTGAAGGAATCTTTACTCAGAAAGTGAAAGTGACTGATACGAGTTTACCAATTGAGGGATATGTTACTTATATGACCTGTAATGGTGAAATGTGCCTGCCCCCAAAAGATGTTGAATTTAGTTACACGGTAAGTGTGCCGAAAAATATTGTTGTTGAATCTTTTGATAATGAGGTTCCTCCGGCGCAAATTGAATCAAAAACTTCTGTTGAAAATGATGTTGACCAAGAATCAAATGCAAAAATAAATCTTTCAGATCATGAGTCAACATCCGCTAAGGATGTCGAAAAAGTAAACCAAATTCCTTCCTTCGGAAATGTTGGCAAACAAGGAGATACTTATGCAAATTCTGGATTGGCAGACAACGATAATCCGGTTGTTTGGGATTTTGAATGGGAGAAACTTGAAAATGGAAATCATCAATTAATTTTTCATGCAGATATTGCCGATGGTTGGTCGCTGTATTCTTCCTACATTGACGAAAGTGTGGGTCCCATGCCTACAGTTTTCGAATATACATCCCCTACGAACTTTGAAAAAGTTGGAGATCTGATTGAGAGTGACAACGTTCAGACAAAATTTGACAAGGTATTTGGGGCAGAAATTTCGAAATTTCTCAATTATGCCAAGTTCGTCCAGGAAATTAGATCAGAACCGAGCGTTGAAATCATTGAAGGATATCTTTCCTACATGACATGCAACGACGAAACTTGTCTGCCACCAAAGGATGTAGATTTTCTATTCTCTTTTAATGGATTGGTTGATAATTCAACGATTGTGGAAAGTGAAATGAATCCAGTAGCTCTTGCAAATGAGTCCACAAGGGACCTTTTCAATTCTAAGAGAGATATTAATTCGGATGAGTACTTGACTGATTGTGGAGGCCACGAGTCGGATGCCAAGGACTCTTTGCTAACCATATTTATTCTAGGATTTCTAGGGGGGTTAGTTGCTTTGCTAACACCTTGTGTTTTCCCTATGATTCCTTTAACGGTAAGCTTTTTTACCAATAGTGCTGGAACGAAAGCTGAAGGACTTAGAAAAGCAATTTTGTATGGCATTTCAATCATTGTTATTTACATCCTTATTGGAATAGTATTGACTAGTATTTTTGGTCCAACAATACTAAATAGGATGTCTGTTGATCCTTATTTCAACATGATATTCTTTGTTCTTCTTGTTGTATTTGCTTTTTCATTTTTCGGATTCTTTGAGTTGACCCTACCTTCGTCATGGGTAAATAGTTCTGACAGAGCTGCGGACAAAGGAGGAGTTTTTGGTATTTTTTTCATGGCATTCACGCTTGCATTGGTGTCATTTTCTTGTACCGGACCGATCATTGGAACGTTACTCGTTGAAACAGTAAGAGATATAAGTCCTGAAAGTCTGGCTTTTGGATTTATTCCTAAGAGACCATTACTGGGCATGTTTGGTTTCTCAGTTGCCCTGGCATTACCGTTTACACTTTTTGCTGCTTTTCCAGCTTGGCTGAACAGCTTACCGAAATCAGGATCGTGGATGACAAATGTGAAAGTTACTTTAGGTTTTTTGGAGCTTGCATTTGCATTTAAATTCTTCTCAGTAGCAGATATGGTCAGACATTGGGGAATAATGAAGTATGAATTGTTCATGGCAATTTGGGTAGTCATATTTTTAGGATTGGCACTTTATCAATTTGGGATGATTCGATTTCCACATGATGGGCCTTTAAAAAAATTAGGAACCAGCAGATTAGTGGTCGGCCTTGCCTCGCTACTATTCTCGATATATGTTGGGTATAGCTTATATAATTACAAACCACTATCAGTTATGAGTGGGTTGGCGCCTCCAGTTCATTACAATTTTTTCAATCCGATGGATTGCCCTTTTGGTTTAGAATGTTATAAGGACTTTGATTTAGGAGTTACCGCAGCTAAAGAACAGAACAAACCAATATTTGTCGATTTCACGGGATATGGCTGTGTGAATTGCCGGGAAATGGAGGAAAATGTGTGGATTCAGGAAGAAGTGCTTTCTAAATTAAAGAACGACTTTATCGTTGTTTCCCTTTATGTTGATGACCAGGCGAGATTATTTCCTGAGGACAAAAAAGCTCATCTTCTTGATGTCAACACCGGTGATAGATTGAGGACCGTAGGAAGCAAATGGGCTTCATTCGAGATAAGCAATTTTGAGAAATCTTCGCAACCGTATTATGTTTTGATGCATAATGATGGTAAAACGATTCTCAATAAGCCCATCGCATATACACCTGATGTAGAAACGTACAATGCATTTTTGGAGTGTGGACTTTCTGCATTCCAATCTATAGCATTAAACTAGTTGAATACAATTGCAAAGATTTTATTGTCTTTTTTAGAAAAGACCATTACCTTTGCCGAGCTTTTGAAAAAGCATCACGAACTTGTATTAAATTTTCGTAATGAAACGTACTTATCAACCATCAAGAAGAAAGAGAGCAAATAAGCATGGCTTTAGATCCAGAATGGCATCTAAAAATGGAAGAAAGGTACTTGCACGAAGAAGAGCAAGAGGTAGAGTTAAACTTACTGTCTCTGATGAAATGAGATCCAAGTAATTTGTCAATTCAGGCAACTTTCCATTCAGTCAGTATATTCTTTTATCTATGGCCTCATTGAAATTCAAGCGAGGCGAACGACTCAAGAGTTCCAAAGTAATTTCTCAACTTTTTTCTGGAAGCTGTAAAACAGTTAAATCCTACCCACTCTTGGTTATTTATAGCTTGGAAGAAAAGCCCAGAAGCAAATTTCCCGTCCAGATTGCATTTAGTGTTTCTAAAAGAAATTTTCGATCTTCTGTCAAAAGAAATCAAGTAAAACGCTTACTCAGAGAATCGTATAGGTTAAGCAAAAAGAATTTATATAGTCAACTTGAAGCGTTGGAAATTGGTCAATTATCCATGATTATCCTTTATATTGGAAAAGAACTACCTGACTTTAACAGCATCGACAAGGCAATTAGGAAAGCCATAAGAAAGCTGATAGTTCAGTTATCATAGATTTGCGATCATATCAAAAGCATATGCATGATCATGTTTCGCATTTTATTCATGTTGGTTTTCTTGGGCATATCTAGTGCATCCAACGCCCAGAAAATTCTTCAAATAGAAAAGAAGAATTCTCCAAAAACGATCAAATTTGTAACAACAGATATTATTTCAATCCGTACTATTGATTCGGATAATTGGTATTCCGGAAAAATTTACGATTTCAATTTTGAGAAAGATGCAATAATCTTTGAAGACCGAATTGTATTCTTAAACGACATTAAGGCTTTACGAGTTGGAAGGTCAGGATATGTCAATGGCATGTTGCGGGGTTTGTCCATCTCTATGATGACATTTGGCGTAAATTGGGCACTGCTTTCTGCAATAGACGGTTGGGTTTCTGAAGAAAGAAATTTTGATGAATCAGATGCATACCTATCTGCAGGTTCAATAGCTACAGGTTACTTATTAACCAAGATCTTTTCACTTAAGACATATCGAATGGGCAAAAAATGGAATTTCAGATTGCTCAATTTGAATGTAATCAATCCAGAATGGAAAGGTAGTACTACAAATCAAGAAGTTCCTCGATAGCAAGACTATACCCTTCAAGACCCTGTCCCGAAATAAATCCAATGCACATTTCTGTGAGATATGAGTGCTTTCTAAATGCTTCTCGTCTATGAATATCGGATATATGCACCTCAATTACCGGAGCAGTAATAGCGGCAATTGTGTCTCTTATAGCAATGGAGGTATGGGTATATCCACCTGCATTAAGAATTACCCCAATGTTTTCAAATCCAACTTTTTGTAGATAATCTATGATACTACCTTCATGATTGGTTTGAAAGTACTCTATTTTGATCTGCGAAAATCTTGCCCGGAGGGTTCCCAGATAGTCTTCAAAAGTAAGAGAACCATATATTTCTGGTTCACGGGTACCTAAAAGATTAAGATTAGGACCATTGATAATGTGAACTACCTTCATAAGGTTAGTTGGACATTTCTGAAAGAAACTTAAGTCTAACTAGTTTAATTTCTTCCATAGTATAATCATCGTCTTTAAGCTCTGCATAGGCTGCATCGGCATCGCCTGATTCCGCATCCATGAAATAATCATAGATATCTTCCTGTGTATCGTCATCCATTATCTCTTCTAGGTAGTAGTTGATATCCAACTTAGTTCCAGAGTTTACGATCATATCCAGTTCATCGGACAGTTGATCCATGCTAATGTTATTGGAACGAGCAATTTCGTCCAGAGGTAATTTTCGATCAATATTTTGAATTATAGTTACCTTCAATTTGGACTTGTTGGCTATAGATTTCACGACGAATTCTGTCGGTCTTTCAATGTCGTTATCCTCAACATACTGCTTTATCAGTTCTAGAAATGGTTTACCATATCTATTGGCTTTTCCAATACTGATGCCATTGATATTTGCCATGTCCTTCATGGATATGGGATACATCGTGGCCATATCTTCAAGAGAATTATCTTGAAATATTACATATGGCGGTAATTGCTTGGCTCTGCTGATGGATCGACGCAAGTCAATCAGAAGTTGATAAAGTGTGTTGTCTAATGCTGCAGTTTTACCAGGAGCAGATTCAATGGATGACACTTCATTTACAAAGTCCCGATTGATTGCTATGAGAACTGATGCAGGTTTAGCCAGAAAAGAGTGACCATGGTCAGTCATTTTAATTATTCCATAATTCTCGATACCCTTTAGAAGAAAGTTTTTTAACAAAGCCTGACGGAATATTGAATTCCAGAAAATTTTGTCTTTGTCTTTTCCTTTTCCAAATAGATCAGATTTTGTAAATCCGAAATCGGAAAGCATTTGAGATGCTTCTCCTCTTACAAAATCTACTAACGTATCAATCTTATAATTCTCCTTTAATTCAAGAACTGCTTTTAGAGCTGTTACAAGTTCTTCTTTTACTTCAACTTTATCTTTTGGGTGGCGGCAATTGTCGCACATCTTATTGCAATCATCCTCAGAAAAATTCTCACCAAAGTAGTGCAAAAGAAACTGTCTGCGACAGGCAGAAGTCTCTGAATAGGACATTATTTCGTGCATCAATTGCGATGCAAGTTCTCGTTCAGCAACAGGTTTATCACGTAAAAACTTCTCAAGTCGTTGAATATCTTGATAAGAGTAGTAGGCAATACAAGTCCCTCCTAATCCATCGCGACCAGCTCTTCCGGTCTCTTGATAGTAGTTCTCGATAGATTTTGGAATGTTGAAATGAATAACAAATCGAACATCTGGTTTGTCAATTCCCATACCAAAAGCTATAGTAGCAACAATCACATGGATCTCTTCCATTAAAAAATCATCCTGAGCTTTTGATCTCGTTTTAGGATCTAATCCGGCATGATATGGAGCAGCTTTGATACCGTTAACTTTTAGAACCTTAGCAATCTCTTCTGTAGATTTTCTACTTTGCACATAGATGATACCCGATTTATTTTTGAATTCACTTATCGTTTGGACGATATTCTTGAAAGTCTCTTCTTTTTTTAGCTTAGGCCTAATTTCATAATAGAGTCCTTCTCGATTGAAAGATGAGGTGAATTGATCGACATTTTTCATGTCAAGATTTTTCAGAATATCAGATTGCACTTTCGGAGTTGCGGTTGCTGTAAGTGCGATGATTGGTATCTTGTTGTTGATACCTTCAATCATGATTCGAATTCGTCTATACTCTGGCCGGAAGTCATGTCCCCATTCGGAAATACAATGCGCCTCGTCTACTGCAACGAAAGATATTTTGGAATTTCTAAAAAATTCAATGTTCTCTTCTTTGGTTAAAGTTTCAGGGGCGACATATAGAATTTTCGTAGTACCTTTTTGAATATCTTCCTTTACCTTTTTCATTTGCCCTTTGGTCAATGAACTGTTGAGGTAATGAGCGACATCATCATTTTGTGCATATCCTCTTAGAGCGTCTACCTGATTCTTCATCAAAGCTATCAAAGGTGATATTACCAATGCCGTACCTTCCATCATGAGTGCAGGAAGTTGATAACAGAGCGATTTGCCTCCGCCGGTTGGCATAATTACAAATGTATCTTTGCCATCCAGCAAGCTTTCAATTATAGATTCCTGCTCACCTTTAAATCGATCAAAACCAAAAAAATTCTGTAAGGCATCAATAGGACTTACCCTAGTTTCAGTAAGGTTCATATGCTCTTAGCTTAGTGTGGGTGTTTGTTATAATACTAAATTGTCGAGAAGTTTTTCAAGGGTGCACAAAAGTATAAAAACGAATAATGTGCGCAAATGAAGACACTTCCGTCATCTTTAACGGAAACGACCTTGTTTAAATATAATAAAAAACTTAGATATTCACCGTCGACCTAACAGATAAGAATGTCCAAAAAAATACTTGAAATCGCACACTCAACCATATCTATAGAGTCAAATTCTATAGCTAGACTCAAAGAGCAGATTGGAGAATCATTTGTGAATTGTGTTCATGAAATTCTGAAATGCAATTCTCGGGTGATCATTACAGGAATTGGCAAAAGTGCCATAATTGGGCAAAAAATCGTAGCCACACTCAACTCTACAGGAACACCTTCGATTTTTCTTCATGCGGCGGATGCTATTCATGGAGATATCGGAATGATCAAAAGCGACGATCTCGTTCTCTGCATATCCAAAAGTGGTGAGACGTTGGAAATCAAGGCATTGATCCCGATTCTTCATGGTATTGGAATAAAATTGATAGCTATGGTTGGGAAGAAGGACTCCTATCTCGCCAAACACGCTGATTTCGTGCTATTGACCCCTATACAGAAAGAAGCAGACCCCAATAATCTTGCACCTACTGCAAGTACCGCAGTTCAATTGGCGATGGGAGATGCGTTAGCGATGGCATTACTCGTATCTCGTGGTTTCACTGAACGTGACTTTGCTCAATATCACCCTGGTGGAGCACTGGGTAAAAAACTATATTTAAAAGTGGAGCACATCTATCCAGCTAATGAAAAGCCAATGGTTTCTTTAGATGCCTCAATTCGTGAGGTTATTGTAGAAATCACTTCTAAGCGTCTGGGAATGACGGCTGTTACAAATGCCTCAGGTGTTTTGAAAGGGATTATTACAGATGGAGATCTACGTCGTATGTTGGAGAGAGAAACAAATACAGAGCATCTCATTGCTCAGGAAATCATGACTCCACAACCGAAAACAGTTTCTTCTAAATCGTTAGCAACAGAAGCCTTAAAATTTATGCAGGATTTCAGCATTACACAATTATTGGTTGTTGACGATGAAGATTACAAGGGTGTCATTCATCTACATGACTTGATCCGTGAAGGATTGGTTTAATCAATTGGATATATTTGAATAACATGCCTCGTGCATAAGCTGTCTTAAACCCAAAGAATAGAGTTTACGGTTTTTGCGTGTAGGATGAAGGCGATTTGATAGGAAAACAAATACTAGTTTATATTTTGGATCAATCCAAAGATAGGTTCCGGTAAATCCAGAATGACCAAAACTTGATTGACTGGCAGAAGGACCACATGGTCCAATCCATCCTTCTTGATCTGGTTGTAGTAAAGGTTTGTCAAATCCTAATGCCCTGCGATTACCTTGTTCTGAATAGTGTGCAGTAGTGAAAAAAATCATACTTGCAGGTGCTAAAACCGTATCTCCATAGGCGACACCCAAATGTGCATAGAGATTTCCCAATTTGGCAAGATCAAGTGCATTACCAAATAAACCAGCATTGCAAGATATTCCATTCATCATGGCAGCACCTTCATCATGAACAAAACCATGAACCAATCCTTTTCGAAATAAACTGTCGTGTTCCGTAGGAACTATGTTTTCCAGTTCAAAATAATTTCGGGGTTGAAAACGTAGCTTGCTTGCCCCGATGGGTTTGTAAATCTGCTCATATAGGTAGGTTTCAAAATCATATCCCGAAACAGATGCGATCATATCAGGCATTAAGTAGAACATGATTCCAGAATACAAATAGGAATTATCCTCTTTCAAAGGAGACTTTTTGATTGACTTGAATATTTTCTTTCGATATCTCTTGTGCAAAAAAAGCTGGTCGGTAATACCAATCGGATATTTTTTCTGTTTGGAGGGTCGAAAAGTCCTCGGTTTGTAGTGGGGGCTTTTTTTTCTTAAGGTTTTTTTCCAGTGCGCTATCCAGGGAACCAGACCTCCTTGATGAGATAGCACTTCTTTCCACGAAATATCGCCTTTGTTTGAATTCTTAAATGATGGAATGTATGTGGAGATCGAATTATGTGGATCAAATTTGGATTCACCATGCATTTTAATAAGGATGGGCAAACCTGTTGTTATCTTGGATACCGAAGCAAGATCATAGACATCATAATCCTTTACCGGAGTTTGGTTTGCATAGGTATGATATCCATAGGATTTTTTAAAGATAACTTCTCCGTCCATCATTACCACGACCTGAGCACCCGGGTAGGCCGCACTATCTAAGCCTACTTTGACTAAAGAGTCTAACTGGATGGCTAGTCTTGAGCTATCAATTTGAGACAAGACGCTATTTCCCAATAGGATGATTGACAAACAAAGGAAAATTCTAACCATACTTAAATATAAAAAGCTGTCTAATATTAACTACAGTTTAATTTTCTTTGGATCATGGAAGTACGATTTTGCAGTTTAATAATTATTACCGCGGTTATATTCCTGACTAGTTGTGCAAGCTCGAAGTATCTAACGAAAAAGGAATCTCGGAATTTAGATCACATACTTCTGGAGAATCCGGAGCTGAGTAGACATCATTTAGGATTCATATTAAAGGATGTGGAAACTGGTAAGGTATTAAAGGAGGTTAACAGCTCCAAATATTTTACACCAGCTAGCAATACAAAAATCCTTACACTGTCTGCCGGCTTGGAAATTCTTGGCGATTCAATTCCTTCCTTCGAGTACTACAAGCAAAACGATACACTCTATGTGAAAGGGATTGGGGATCCAACTTTTTTACATCCAGACTTTGTACGACAATCAAGTTTGAATTTTCTTAAAACTACAGGATCCGTTATAGTTTTGGATCTCAGCCATTTTGCCGATCAAAGATATGGAGCTGGTTGGTCATGGGATGATTTTAATGGAGCATATCAAGTTGAAAGGGGGGCCCTTCCTTTATATGGGCATGTGCTCAGATTTACAGATTATAGTGTGGATATACCTTATTTCCAAAAAAGTCTGGATTTCAAAGGGGATAATGGTAAAATGTCGATTCGACGAGACCGTTTTCAAAACGTATTTAATGTTTCCGGAGAAGTAGGAGATTCAACAAAAATTGCAGTTCCCTTCATAGTAACCGATTCAGTAACAGTTGGGCTCTTAGCGGATACTTTGGGTAAACCAGTTCATTTAGGAAAACTAGATTCTAGTATTACAACTGATATATGGTTTAGTCATCATGTAGATAGCCTATATCGTCCAATGATACAGGAGAGTAATAATTTTTATGCTGACCAAATATTGCTAATGTCCGGATACAGGCAGTTTGGTACAATGCGCTCCAAGATGGTAATTGATTGGATGAAATCGAATGTTCTCAATTCACCAGACGAGCTCCTCTGGATAGATGGCTCTGGGTTATCCCGATACAACCTTTTCACACCAAGATCTATGGTTCATTTGTTGGAGCGGCTCAGGAATAAGTATGGAGAAGATCGTATTCTCAATATCTTGCCTCAAGGTGGTGTTTCAGGAACGATAGAAAGCTGGTATTCTTCTGATGATGGCAACCCTTACATATATGCGAAAACCGGAACACTAAGAAACAACCATTCTTTGAGTGGATTTATTAGAGGAGATACTGGAAAACTATATGTTTTTAGTTTCATGAATAATAATTTTCCCGGTAGTTCGACAACAGTAAAAATACCAATGCAGAAAATTTTGGAATTCTTGAAACGGTCACTTTAGCTTCTTGATTCCAATTGAACTTATCGGTTTGTTAGGTTACCTTTGCGAATTCTACAAATTGCATCCTCGTATTTATGTCAAATCCTACAGAAAAAGTAAACGCACTTATAGAGGAAATAAATGTATCAAATCCATCTGATGCCAATGCTTTAGAACAGTTCCGGATTAAATATCTTGGATCTAAGAATATTATAAAACCTCTTTTCGCTGAAATAAGAAACGTTCCTAACGAGGAAAAGAAATCTTATGGTCAATTGGTTAATAGAGCTAAAGAGGCTGCACAAAACAAATTTGATCGACTAAAATTGAGTTTGAGTGCATCAAATAATAATAAGACTTCATCCAAATTGGACTTGTCCGCACCAGGAGATCCATTCAAAATTGGTTCTCCACATCCGATAACTGCGGTCATGAATAAGATTTCGGATATATTCCAGAGAATCGGTTTTACTATAGCTGAGAACAGGGAAATAGAAGATGACTGGCACAATTTTACTGCAATGAATACCCCCGAGGATCATCCGGCTCGCGATATGCAGGATACGTTTTATCTGAAGGATAGCACCGAAATGCTGCTTCGAACACATACATCCTCAGTGCAGTCCAGAGTAATGACCTCTTCTAAACCGCCCATCAGAATTATCGCACCTGGACGAGTATATCGAAATGAAACCATATCAGCACGTGCACATTGTCAGTTTCATCAGGTAGAAGGCTTGTATATTGATGAAAATGTTTCATTCGCAGATATGAAACAGACTCTATATTATTATGCTCGAGAGATGTATGGAGAGCATACTAAAATCAGATTGCGACCTTCTTATTTTCCATTTACTGAGCCCAGCGCCGAAATGGATGTTACATGTTTTATCTGTGATTCCAAAGGGTGCAATGTTTGTAAATACACCGGATGGGTCGAAGTATTAGGATGTGGAATGGTGGATCCTGCCGTCTTAGAAAATTGCGGAATTGATCCAGATAAGTATTCCGGCTATGCTTTTGGTATGGGTGTTGAAAGACAAGCATTGCTTCTCTACAAGATCAATGATATTCGGTTACTTTTCGAAAATGATATTCGCTTTTTACAGCAATTCAAGTCTATAATCTAGATGAAACCCAGTATACCAAAAGGTACTAGAGATTTTAATCCTGAACAGGTCATTAAAAGATCATACATCTTTGATGTGATCAAGGATGTATTTCAAAGATTTGGTTATCAACCCATTGAAACGCCTTCAATGGAGAACCTATCTACTTTGACAGGAAAGTATGGGGAAGAGGGTGACAAACTGTTATTCAAAGTGTTGAATAACGGAGATTATTTGGTCAAAGCCGACAAGGAAGCACTGGGCCAAAGGGATTCAACCAAACTTACACCTTCGATCGCCAAACGAGGAATGAGATATGATCTAACCGTTCCTTTTGCACGTTATGTGGTAATGCATCGAAATGAGATCAATTTTCCATTCAAAAGATATCAGATTCAACCCGTATGGAGGGCAGACCGGCCACAAAAAGGAAGATATCAAGAATTCTATCAATGCGATGCCGATATCGTGGGCTCTGATAGTTTAGTTTTCGAAGCAGAATATGTCCTGATTTTTGATCAGGTTTTTGACCAGTTAGGCATGGAGGTCACCATAAAGCTGAATAATCGAAAAATTCTTGCCGGAATTGCTTCTCTTTTTGACATTGAAGCACATTTCGTGGATTTAACCGTAGCTATTGACAAATTGGATAAGATTGGGCCCGAAAAAGTTTCGGATGAATTGAGAAAGAAAGGCATATCCGAAACTGCTATTCGAGGAATTGAAGATTTGTTGAAAACACCCCACTACGATAAGATTAAAGAGGTTTTGCGTGATGATCCAATTGGATCTAAAGGAATAGAAGAAATAGACAATGTTCTTAAATATTTGGAAGGTATTGAGATAAAGAACAACGTCGAAGTCGATATTACGCTGGCTAGAGGATTGAATTATTATACAGGATGCATCCTTGAAGTTAAGTCCGACGAGTTTGAAATAGGTAGCTTGTGCGGTGGGGGAAGATATGATGATCTTACTGGAAACTTTGGAATGAAAGGAGTTTCCGGAGTAGGAATTTCATTTGGAGCAGCCAGAATTTATGATGTTATGGAAGCGTTGGATAAGTTTCCTGCACTTAGTGAAGGGGTACTAAAAGTAATTGTTGTGGCATTGGACGATGCATGTCATCTATTTGGATTTAAGATTACAGATACATTGCGTTTGGCTGGCATCAATGCAGAAATATATCCTAGTCCCGTAAAGCTTAAGAAACAAATGAAATACGCCAATGATAGAAGTATACCATTTGCCATTATCATTGGCTCAGATGAAATGGAATCTGGAAAATTAGTTTTCAAAAATATGACAACAGGCGAACAGCAAAAGCTATCCCTGGAGAGCATCAAATCTAAATTGAAGGAATAAGTGTCAGCATATTCGAATCTTTATTCGCTCCAAGATCAACTTGGAACAGATAGAACCACGTGTGTTGAGATAGTTGAATATTATCTTGAAAATATTGAGGCTAGCAAACATTTGAACATATATGTCGAAATATTTGCAAATGAAGCTCTTGAACGTGCAAAATTTCTGGATAAAAAACTAGCCGATAAATCTACTAAGATGGGGCCATTATATGGCCTGGTTGTGAGCATTAAAGATGTATTATGCTACAAGGACCATGTGGTAACGGCAGGTAGTAAAATGCTGGAAGGATTCAATGCCACTTATTCAGCAACGGCTATAGAGAGATTGATAGCCGGAGATGCAATAATTATCGGTCGTGTTAATTGCGATGAATTTGCAATGGGATCGTCGAATGAGAATTCTTACTATGGTCCTACAATTAACGGCATTGGAGACAAGCGGATCCCGGGCGGCTCGTCAGGAGCATCTGCCGTTAGTGTTCAGATGGACACATGCATGATAGCCATAGGTTCTGATACAGGGGGCTCCGTCAGGCAACCTGCTGGATTTTGTGGGGTTATTGGATTCAAACCAACTTATGGTCGAATTTCTAGATATGGGTTGATTGCTTACGGAAGTTCTTTTGACCAGATTGGGATCATAGGCAAGAATATAAGAGATGTGGCTTCAACCCTGCATACCATATCAGGTCCTGACCAATTTGATAGTACAGTAACTTCAATGCCTGTTCCAGACTATGTTTCGGATCTTAAATCTGAGAGACAAAATTTGAGAATTGGAATATTTGAAAATGTGTTGAACAATACGTCTGTCTCGCCTGATATAAAAACAGCTTCCAAGAATTTCATCAAGCTCTTAGAGAGACGAGGGCATCAAGTAGATGAAATCCCTTTTGATCTTCTTGAATACGCTGTGCCAGCTTATTATGTTCTGACTACCGCAGAGGCAAGCTCAAATCTAGCAAGATATGATGGAATAAGGTTTGGCTATAAGAGCCCGAATGCAATATCTATTCATGATGTCTATACCCATTCAAGAACTGAAGGTTTTGGTGAAGAAGTGAAGCGCCGAATCATGCTAGGTACATTTGTCCTGAGTTCCGGATATTATGAAGCATATTATGGAAAAGCTCAGAAAGTTAGAAAACTACTTACGGATCGGATTAATGGAATTTTTGAGCAATATGATTTAATAGTCCTGCCAGTCGCCCCTTCAACGGCTTGGGAAATTGGATCAAAATCTGAAGATCCAATACAAGTTTATCTTTCAGATATTTTCACTGTTATAGCTAATCTAACTGGTATTCCTGGTATATCGATACCCGTTGGTGTAGATTTCGAAGGAATGCCTATTGGAATGCAAGTAATGGGGCCCAAGTTTTCCGAAACTTTACTATTATCTACCACATATAATCTCTTGAAATAGAGAGCATTATCATATCAAAAGATCTAACAGGTTGATTTTGAATAAAAGAATATCGAAATTTGCTAATGATAAAGGTAAAGTTATTACCTTTGCGCCCCGAAAATTGATGTCGGCACACTGATTTATTCACGACTACTGATTGCTAAAATTTATAAGACTCATGAAGACTTTGACAAGGATCCTGCTTGCAGTCATCGTGTGGAGTGCTTGCGGATTAACACTAAATGAAACGTACAACCAAAGCGTCATCTCTGACGCTGGTTTTTCTCAAGAAATTATCAGGGATTTTGACCAAAATACAATCTCAGAACGGCTGGGATATGTTGAGGGTGTTATAGATCTCGAATACAGCTATGATGCCAAGAAGCTCATTAAAAGATATATGCTTCAAGGAAGGCATGAAACGAAAAAACTAATAGAAAATTCTTTCTATTACTTTCCAATGTTTGACTATTATTTCGACAAGTATAATGTGCCGAAAGAACTAAAGTACATTACACTTCTTGAATCATCATTGAAATATCGTTTGACGTCTGCAGCAGGTGCCAGAGGTCTTTGGCAATTGATGCCTGCTACTGCACGATGGATGGGACTTCAAGTGAACAATCATAAGGATCAGAGAATCAATCCAGATG
>JAHHJQ010000063.1 GCA_018680005.1 Bacteroidia bacterium
CATCTACACCGGCAAGGTTGGCCTGTATTTTTGCCAGGATATTATTGAGGAGATTGTTGTGGTGAATTTTAGAATCCAGGAATAGAGGTGAATTTCTACGAATCGTTGACGAGATTACCCGGATTCCTCGATCGTTGTCATAGACCGGAGGTTTCCATTCTGCCAGCACAATAAGTGTACATCCGGATTGATTAAGCCGCGGGTCCATACCAGAGGTGATTTTTGTTCCTCTTGTCAGAGTCAGCCTAATATGGGTATCCTGAGTCATTTCATTGGCCAATAAAGTTTTCCGGATTGCATCGATTACAAAAGAGCGTTCAGGAATATTTTCGAAAGCCAGTGTGTGTGCTGAATCATATAATCTATCCAGATGTTTGTTCAGGCAAAATATGCCCTCCCGATATACGCGAAGACCTTCCCAACATGCATCGCCACCCTGGACAACACTATCATAAACCGATACTTTGGCATCATCCCGGTGGACTAAACCATCACTAACCCATACCAGAATGTCTTTGTTTTTTGGATTGAATTTTTGAAGCATATTTCGACCTTTATGAAGATAAATGTAGTCAAATGCTGATTGCATGAGCCACCAATAGATTGTAATATGGCAAAGCTACCTGGTACAAAGCCTGACATCTTTCAGGCAGTGGTCGGTTGCTTGTTTTTTGTTTCGCAAATCCACTAGATGCCTGCACATTCTTGTACCAGTATTTAGCCCATGGGACATCTACAACTTGAACACCAGGTTCCCAGGTAAGCATCGTTGATTCAAAAGCAATATCTATTGCCTTGCACAAGCGAGTCAGCATGAGTTCTGGATTGGCCAATACCAGGTTAGAATCAATGACGATCGGGGCTGTTCCATTTTGTTTTCTGAGCAATTCAAATAATTCTGCTTGTCTTTTTAACCCTATGTCCTGAATCGTAGGGTCCGGGATCACCTGTGCAAAAGAAGCGATCAATTGTTTAGGATCTCTTATCAGAAATATATTGCACCAGCCATTCATGAAGGAGATATCGATATCAATCAGGTGGTGGCCCATATTCTTTAGAAATATATGTTCGGCTTCTTTGGATTTTGTTTCAATACGCTCAAGGACGCCTTCGAAAGTGTGCGGCATCGTGGCTATAATTTCTTTCCTTCCTGGATGCTGAACATCATGATTGACCAGATAGTGTCCATAAAAAGGTTCATCCATAACGACCGTATCTTCACGTTGCGCAAAGGCATACATTAAGGCTGTAGAAATATTTCTTGGACCGGATATTAGGTTGATGATCATTTAGACGAATTCATCAAGGTCATGATTATCATAACTGGTTTCCAGTTTTTTGATATGCTTAGGATCTTCAATCCACTCCTCACTGTAACCACATTGACAACACACATATCTTGTGACTGGGATCGTTCCGGTATGCAGCCAACCAACAGGAATGGCATTATCGCCAGGTGAACGATGGCGCTTGCCGGGTACCTTGATGATCTTACGACCTGCACATTTGTAACAGCTGCTGGAATTCTTCATATCTCATGCTCTTTATTCAAGATGAATATAATGTCTTCAGCTGTGGGTGTAGCGTCTTTTTGAGGATTTTTTTTAACGTCAGAAGATAAATTTGATGAAGTACGCGACGCTTATTCCAAGATAGGTGCCTATGGCCAATCCAACCAGAGATACGGCAATCCCTCCAAGGATGATCTGCCGGTTTTTCATAGCACTGGCCACTTGACCGATAAATACAGGCCCGTATAACGCAGCGGTAGAAGTAATGATATAGGTATCCGCATCGATCTTACGCCATTTGCATAGCAGGGCATGTAGTGTCACGGTAACCAATATCACGATTCCGTTATAGGCAATAAAGAGGCCTCCATTTTCCAACAATAACCAAAAATCTGAAATCATTCCAATCGCAATTCCAAACATGAGTAGCATATAATCACCTGCTTCAAAAGTTCCAGACCAATTCCGGATTTTGGTATTTAGAGATGCCAGAATTCCCGCGGTGGTCACTCCGATTACGACAAAATTTGAGTTGATTTGACTAAAAAGTAACATCGAAAGACCTACCGCGGATCCAATGATACCCACCGTCAGCAACAAAGCCTTAAGGAGGTCCTTTTTGGAAATAACCTTCAATGCTGATTCGAGGTCGATATTTGATTCTTCAGTATTATGATTGTAAGCAGGAAGCCATTTACTAAATAACGGCTTGGCTAAAGAAAGAAGAAATAATAAATAGACGGCTCCCCAAAACATCTCCGCCGTATTGAGCAGGATCATATCCTCATCAGGAGCCTCCAAAGCTATTCCAACAGCAAAAAGGTTGGCTGTGCCTCCTGTGTAGATTCCTGTCAACATTCCCCCAATTTGCCAAATATTAGGGATGTCTTTATAGAAAAAACAGGTGCTGATAAGTGTAGCTGCTAATCCGGATACCAGACATAATCCAAATGCAATCATCATTGTCCTCGATGTCTTAATCCAGGCCCGAAGGTCTGAAGAATAGAGCAACAGCGGTAATGCCATCAATATTGAAATATCCCTAAAGCCTTCACTGATTTTATCATTGATTGGCATTAGGTCCAGGTTACAGATCAGAATGCCCAGAGCGTAACATAGAACTATCGGGCTCAGGACATGCCCATATTTACTGGATTTAGAAAATCGGATAAAAAAGAAAGGAACAATCAGTATGATCAGTACTTGGAGAATATCGAAGAATATCTGCAAATCAAGTGTGGTATATATCACGTTAAATTAAGCATTAACCACAATCATTTATGCCCATCTCCAAAAAGCAAACAATAAAAAATACACGATAAGGTAAAACCGGTAGAAATTTCTAAGGCGCAGGTAATCTATATTTTCGGGATAAAGATTACCAAATAATCCTTTAATTTCTCTGGTAAACCTGGGCTGAATATTGATCTTCCAATCCTCTGTTTGATATATCATCTTCCGAAATCTTGATCGATAAATGGAGAGCGGAAGACTCCATATTAAAAAGGTCCAAAAGGCTATATTGGTTAGTGAGAGATCCAAATCAGAAAGTTGGATTTTTGATTCTTCTCCGGCTCGGGCCACTTGCAGTCAAAGGTTGGTGAATATATGCCAGGGTGATTTCAAAAGCACCACGGGACTGAGTGGCTAGATTGAGTGATGACACATTGATATCATAACTCAAACCCACATTGAAACCGGAAACCTCAAAATTGGCTGCTACAATAAATGCATCCATGAGCATCCCTGAATCCAGCTTGTTGGCAGCACGGACATAAGCACCTAGTCTCAGTGCTACTTCGCCCTGATCTCTGTTATCATATCGAATTGCCGCACCTGCTACTGTTTCCAGTGAAGGTCCCTGACCCATAGATAGAACCGAGGGCATAAAAGCCAGTTGATTATTGATGGGAAATTCACCACCGATTTGGCCAATCCATTTCGCATATAAGGTTTCTTCCTGATCATCGAGGAACGAGATCACCGGAGAATTAATATGATTATATGACCCACCTGCGTAGATAGATTTCCCTCCATCAAAGATAGCATACCATATAAGGCCGGCATTAATGTCCAGATAGAAATCACTTGTTCCCTGGTTAATCTCACCATTAGGTAAGTTAGTATTTACAGATTCCGTAGATGGATCAAATTGTCTGCTGAACCATAGCTGGCCCCAATCCAGGGAGTTTTGACCTCCACCAACTTGTACTCCGACCCCAAGGTGATGTGCAGTTGATTTGAATCCTCCTTCAGAGAGCTGTTTTATAAACGAGGCTGAAAGATGTCCTTTGGTTTGGTTCAGTTTTGCTACACCTACTTCATCCCGCAGCATGGAGAATCCTATCCCAAAGAAATCTCCTTTGTTAAGTTCATATTTGTAATCCACACCAAGCGCCATGGTCCTAAATGGCGTTGAACCCAGTACGCTTGCCCACTGATCTCGATAGTTGGTAGTGGCCCTCACCTTACCATCGAAAACACCTGTGAGTGCTGGATTAATTGACAGGGGAGAAGCATTAAATTGGGAAAACCTGGGATCCTGAGCATCTATAGATCCAAAAAAACAGAACGAAAGAACTAGAAGAATGCAATACTTCATTCGAGGTGTGAGGGTATATTCAATGGCGATTTTAATCTTCTCTAAAATAGCAACAATACTTAATGTACGCAATTTCGACCACAACGATTCCCAAGACTTTTTGAAAATCCTTGATAACCCTCTCTAAACGAATGAACGCTGTCCTTATTACTCGAAGTCAAAAGTCTCGAGCATTCGCGCCTGATAACTGTTGTTTTGAAGAAGTCGCTCTAGTTCTTTAATCGTCTGATAGCGGTCACCGAGAACACTTCGCATTTGATAATCTGCTACAGATTCAACTGGATTCATTATTTCCTCCATCAATTCCTGAAGTGGAGTTTTTGGTTTCGGATATTCTGAAACACGCCACTTCTGCAAGTTGGCTTGTTCTGCAGCATATCGAACGGCTGCATTCAGACCACCGATTTCATCTACCAATCCATTGGCTTTGGCTGCCGAAGATGTCCAGACTCTTCCTTGGGCAATTTTATGGACTTCATCGATTTCCATCTTTCTGCCTTCAGCTACTCTCGATAGAAAGGTCTGATACATTTGCTCCGTCCCGGCCTGCATGATTTGACGTTCTCTTTCGGAAGGTGAAAAAACCGGATTCAGGCCGCCAGACAATGCTCCGGTAATGACGGTATCATGTGTAATCCCAAGATGGTTTTCCAATGTTTTTTCAACGACGGGGAACAAACGGAATACACCGATTGAACCTGTTATCGTATGCTGATCGGCATAGATCTTATCCGCTCCACATGCGATATAATAACCTCCGGATGCTGCGACATCTCCCATAGAGACGATCACCGGACGTCCATCTTCCTGGATTTTTTCGAGTTCATACCAGATCTGATCTGATGCCTGAGCATCACCGCCTGGAGAATTGACACGCAGCACAACTGCTTTTACCTTTTGATCCTTTTTGATGTCCTGTATGATATCCACATACTTTTCTCCTCCTGTTGATCCATTTTGACCTTTACCGCCAACAATGGTACCTTCTGCATAGACTACCGCGATTTTGTCTTTTACAGAAAAATCTGCGGAAGGGCCTTTGGCCTTATTATAGTCGGAAAGAGAAACCATTTTAAGTTTGCTGGATTCAGAAAGTCCGAGGTTGGATTTCAAATCTGCTTCTACATTGGATTCATAATCCAGTTCATCCACCATTTTCGCCTCAAGAAGTTTCTCTGCACTTAATCCAATAAAATTGTCTGCATTGGATCTTAATGTTTCAGGGTCAATATTGCGGGATTCAGAAATATCATTGATAAAATATCCATATAGTTCGTTGAGATACTGTCTTACCTGGAATTTGCTTTGAGGACTCATTTTCTTTAGACGCCATTGTTCAGTAGCTGACTTGAACTGCCCCGCGTAATAAACTTCCATCTCCGCATCCATTTTATCAAGCATGCCTTTGTAGAATGTTCTAGTCGAAGAGAAACCTCTGAAGTCAACAAATCCCAAAGGATTCAACACTACTTTATCTGCTACAGAGGCGATATGGTAACCTCCTTGTGTCATAAACTTACTATAGGCGACAATAAATTTGCCATCTGATTTAAAATCTTCAAGGGCTTCCCTCAGTATGGAGGATGTAGAGAATCCTCCAGGTCCTGCAACTAGATTAAGATAGATACCTTTGATGTTCTTGTCTTCCTTCGCAATTTTAATTGTCTCTACAATTTCATGTATGCCAAGAACTTCCTTGTCATCAAGAAAACCATCAGTTGGCATGTATTCCACATTATTTGTTCTTTCAGGAATCGGTTGATTCAACTTCAATTCAAGAACCGAATTAGGGCTAATTTTCTTAGGTTTGGTATCCGACGCGAGTGCATTGCCGAGCATAAAAGAGAATACAAAGAAGAGAACAACAAGTGCTAAAAACACACCAAGACACGAAGCGAAGGTAAACTTGAAGAATTGTTTCATAATTATTTGTAACAAAAAGATTTAATGCGGCAAAAATACCATAGTAGGTCCATTTGGACAGGCCTTATTCGATAAATGATAGCAATTAGAGGAATTACGATTCCAAGAGGTCCATCGAGGTATATCTTTTGTACGAAATTTACGTTCAAGTTGCTGTAGAACAATAAGCAAACATTTACCCCGAAACTTGTACGTATTGCATCAATTTGACGTTAATGAAGGGTAAAGAACAAAAAAGGATAAGCGACTAAAGTTTCTCGTATTGTCAAAGACAGAAATATTTCGCCAGAAATTATTCCGGTTAACACTCAGTTATATCGTGCTTTTTGGTACCTGTATGTCACTTGCGGCACAAATCCAGGTTACACCTTCTTTCCAACCACCATACAATCCGATAAATCTGATCGAAGATGTATTTCTCAGTGATGGGATTGTTATTCAATCTGTTGTATATGAAGGCACAGAGACCGGAGTAGGGTATTTCAATACTGGCTCTAATGATATCGATATTGAAAGAGGGGTAGTCATGTCAACTGGGTTCGTAAATAATATTGATAGACTCAATAACTCTCCGGGAACTTCCGGAGCTACTTCCGGATCCACATTTACGGATGCTGATTTAGAACTCTTAGCCGGCAATACAGTTCAGGATATTTCAAGATATATTATCACATTTCGGCCACTTTCAGATACGATCCGATTTCGCTATGTTTTCGCGTCGGAAGAATATCCAGAATTTGCCTGTGGTTCGTTCAATGATCCTTTTGGTTTTTTTCTTTCAGGACCAGGTATAGCAGGACCTTTCTCTAATGGGGCAGAGAATCTGGCCCTGATCCCCGGTACAATGACTGCAGTAACTGTTAATTCAGTCAACGGAGGAGATGGTACAGCAGGATGTGCAGGAATTAATGAACAATTTTATAATGATAATGCTGGTAGCCCCAATTTAGAATTTGATGGATATCTTTCAGTTTTTGAGGTGGTACAGGCAGTTGAATCATGCGAAATGTATACGCTCAAAATCGCAATTGGGGATGCAGGGCAGATTGCTGGATTTGGAGATAATAGCTTCGATTCGGCAGTATTTCTCGAAGGAAATAGCTTTTCCTCGAATTTTGCCAATGCCGCAAGAAACACGATTAATCAAAATGGAGTCATCCAAGAAGGTTGTTCCTCAGGAAGTTTAGATGTAACTATTCCAGCCCCTCTCGCCGTCAATGACACCATATTCTTTAATGTTGGTGGCAATGCTACTTTTGGAACTGACTATAATTTAAGTAGTAATGGTAGCATTATTATTCCGGCAGGAGATACAATAGGAACCCTTACTATCACTGCGCTAGAAGACAATTTTCCAGAAGTCAATGATACGCTCATAGTTTCTTTAGATTTAAGCCCTTGCCAAACAGATACTTTTTATTTCTTTCTTTTTGACAATTCTCTTGAGGATCCGGATTTGGGCGAAGATCAGACAATATGTCTCGGAGAATCGGTACAATTATATCCGACCTTTATTCCGACACCGTCAAGCGAGATGACCTTTACAAATTCGATGAGTGTCTTCATTCCGGATGCTTCATCTACAGCACCAGGACCAACAGTTTATTCTGATTTGATGGTATCTGGTGTGGAACCTACTTTACTGGGACCAGGAGTCATAAAATCTGTATGCATAGATATTCTTCACTTTTGGGATGAAGATTTGAGCATTTTTCTCGAGGCACCAGATGGTAGTTTTATAGAATTGTCCACGGATAACGGAGGCCAGGGTAACAATTATACCATGACATGTTTTGTGAATGACGAAACAGCACCAATGATCGCAGAACCGGGTATGCTGGCTCCGGAGTCCGCTACTCCTTTTACGGGTAGCTGGAGGCCTGAAGGCAATTGGTCAGATTTGTGGGCTAACGGATCACCCACAAATGGTCAATGGAGGTTGGCAGTTTTTGATTCTAAGGAGATACCAAGTACCAATCACTTCATACAGAACTTCTCGATCACATTCAATGCCACATACCAGGTCAATTACGATTGGAATATCACCGACGGATTGAGTTGTACAGATTGTGCAAATCCAATAGCAAGTCCTGCAACAAATACAGAATATATTCTCGATGTGACCGACAACAATGGTTGTCAAAAAATGGACACCATCCTAATCACAGTTATAGATACAATTAGGGCACCAGTGCCGGTTTGTGCGTCCAACAACCC
>JAHHJQ010000071.1 GCA_018680005.1 Bacteroidia bacterium
ATCCTGCATTTTGGACAAGGAAAATGGTATCCCGGGGAACCCATTCCCAGATGGCAATATGCCATGCTCTGGCGAAAAGATCAGCAGCCGCTCTGGATCAACAATGAACTATTTGCCGACCCTATTCAAAAAGGCACGACAACCTTAGACCAGTCGAGGCAATTTATTGATCAATTAGCCTTGAACCTGGGATTGACTCAGAAATACGTCATTGATGCTTATGAAGACAAGATGTATTACGAGTGGGAAGCTCAGAATTTACCTAAGAATTTTGATGAGGAGAGAGATCTCCAATCTGCAAAAATTGAAAGGAAAAAGCTGCTAGAAATCCTGAAAAAAGGCATGGATAAACCTGTTGGTTTTGTGCTGCCGCTCAAAAAAGAAATCGATGCTAACGTTTGGAAAAGTTGTCCGTGGGAGTTTTCAAGAGATAAACTTTATCTTATTCCTGGTAATTCGCAAATCGGATATCGGCTCCCTATAGACCGACTCATTAAGGTTGAAAAAGGTGTCGATGAAATTGTTGTTCCCGCAGACCCATTACAAAAAATATCAGACTTGTTGAATCGCTCCGAAATGCAGATGATTGTGGAAAAGAGAAAGAAAACAGGAAAGCAAGAGCAAGTTCAAACGGGTCAGAAAAGTCAGACATTCACAACCGCCCTCTGTGCGGAGATCAAAAATGGAAATCTACATTTGTTCCTTCCGCCGCTCGATGAATTCAGTGATTTTATCGATCTGGTATTTAGCATAGAAGAAGCAGCCAGCGCACTGAAGATTCCTGTGTTACTGGAGGGATATCAAGCCCCGTATCATCAGGATATCGTCAAACTGGTAGTGGCACCGGATCCGGGAGTCGTAGAAGTCAATATCCATCCGGCGGGAAGTTGGGATGAGATTCTCAATATATATGATACGCTCTTTGAAGCTGCTGAAGAAGTAGGTCTGGGTACCAACAAATTTATGATCGATGGTAAACATACCGGCACCGGTGGTGGCAATCATATCACCCTTGGTGGAAGTACTCCGGCAGATAGCCCTTTGCTGAGACGCCCTGATCTATTGAGGTCGATGATTTCGTTTTGGCAGAATCACCCGGGGTTGTCCTATCTTTTTTCCTCACCATTTATCGGGCCGACAAGTCAGGCGCCCAGGGTGGATGAAGGACGATCTGAGATCATCTATGAATTGGAAATTGCTTTTAAGGAACTGGAAAAACATGACGATCCACCGTTTTGGATGGTCGATCGATTGTTCCGAAATCTGTTGATTGATATTACCGGAAATACACATCGCGCAGAATTTTGTATCGACAAACTCTATAATCCGGAATCGCAGACAGGAAGACTGGGGATTTTGGAACTTCGGGGATTTGATATGCCGCCACACAAAGAAATGTGTCTGGTCCAGTTGCTACTGATCCGGTCGCTGGTTGCCGTTTTTTGGAATCAACCCTATAAGCAAAGGTTGATTGACTGGGGAACTGATCTCCACAATAAATTTATGATGCACCATTTTGTACGCGAAGACATGTATGAAGTGATCGATCATATCAACAATCACGGAATTGACTTTGACAAACAGTGGTTAGATGTATTCCTGGATTTCAGATTCCCCATTTATGGTCAGATCAATGTCAAGGGCATCAACTTGACCCTTCGAGCCGGTATTGAACCCTGGATAGTGTTGGGTGAAGAGATCACGAGTGCCGGAACTTCAAGATATGTGGATTCATCAGTTGAGCGACTGGAAGTCCTCGTCGAAGACTTTAACCCGGGTCGATATAAGCTGCTGTGCAACTATATTGAGGTGCCATTGGTGAAGACCAATTATAAAGGGAAGTATGTTGCAGCTGTGCGATTCAAAGCATGGGCGCCTTTCAGCGCACTTCATCCGACTATAGAGCCTAATTCACCATTGGTATTTGACATTTATGACACCTGGAATGAATGCTCCATAGGTGGTTGCACGTATCATGTGATGCATCCGGGAGGTCGTAGTTACGATACATTCCCAGTGAATAGTCTGGAGGCAGAGAGCCGAAGGATGACCAGATTCTGGGAATTTAATCACAGCCCGAAGAACATCGTGAAGATAGCCACCCAGGAAAACAACGCCATGTCGTCAACCAGCTATATCACAAGTCATACTGAAGTCAATACAGACATCACCATTAAACAGATCCCCATGAGTCATGAATTCCCGCATACACTGGATTTGAGGAGAGGATGAGAAAGTGCTGCTGTTATCTTTGGATCTCGTTGTTCATCATATAGCATTCAACTGCACAATGGCGGGTAGTTCATAAAATACACTCAATCGTTTGACCTCTGGGACTTAGGCTAAGACTAAGGCCTACAATCTGAGCATGACCAGTTAATAATTTACAGGTTTAATGCCTTGCTGCTATCCCTCCCGATAACTATCGGAACTAAAGGGTGTCAGCCCGCATAAGGCTAGTTTTGAAACAAGGGCTGAAGCAACATTACATACTCCATTCTGATGACCTGGATTTCCTGCTCCGTGGACTCCGTTGAGATGATTATATTTGATTATAGCAACTATCTTTTACAAAGATGATGTACTACACATAAAATCTCAACCTTATGAAACCGAAAGAAGTCATCGCATTACTGGAAGCCCATAAGAATGAACGTGGCATCGCCAATTGGGAAAAGATGAATACCAATGGTCAAAAGCTCAAAAGCTTTGGTATAGGATTGACTCATCTTCGCAAATTGGCAAAACAAATAGGTCGAGACCATGATCTGGCTCGGGAGCTGTGGGAGAGTGAGTATTACGACGCAAAGATTATATCCCTGCTCATCGACGAACCAAAAAAGATTACACCGGAACAAGCTGAAAAACAAGTGGAACAGCTCGAAGGAGGATATTTGGCGCATGTCTTTTCTTCATGTGATGCCACACTTGCAAAAACTTCATTTACAAAAGAAATCGCGGATAAATGGATGATGTCTGAAGACCCTGTAAGACGTCGATGTGGCTTTGGATTGTTGTATGAAATGTCAAAATCCAAAAAAAGGAGTGCACCTGATGATGAATATTTTCTTGCTCAAATCAAACATATAGAGCAGTCATTTGATGATGAACCAATTTCACTAAAGATGGCTATGGGAGGTGCGTTACAGGGTATAGGTATGCGCAATCTGAAATTGAATAAAGCTGCCCTTAAGGTCGCTCGAAAGATGGGCCCTATAGATTTTGACGAAAGGGGTAAATGTGATCCTTTTAATGTGGCTAAGAATCTTACCAGTGATTATGCGAAGAAGAAGTTTGGGATATAGCGAATTTAATTCCGGTGAACTCAGGTTATGATATATAAGAATAAAATCACTTTTACTGCTCTGCTGCTACCCTCCCTAAAGGGCGGGCAGCCCACATAATATTAGGCACAGATTCAAATATTATGAATATTATATGAGGGTGGTTCCCTATAGGGAAACAGGGCGAAGCGTGGCCAACATTCCCAATAATTATCGCGACCAATCATCACCAAAAGGACTGCACCAATAGCATATTGCAAGTATTTTCTTGAAGATTCGCCCGCCTGCTTGGTAGTACCTTCACTGGCAGGTAGGGTTTCCAATAATTACTTTCTAACCTTTCGTAAGAATGTGAGCATGAATTGAAGTTATGCAATAAAAAGACAGATTAATTAAAACACTAAGACTCCAAAG
>JAHHJQ010000085.1 GCA_018680005.1 Bacteroidia bacterium
GAATTGGGGTTTCCACCTTTATTGTAAATACTCAAACCAGGTACTTTACCTTGAAGTGCCTCCGTGGCATTATTGATATTCCCCTGATTGAAGTCATCAGCTTCAACTGTAACGATTGCTGATGTAACTTCTTTTTGCTTCTGTGTACCATACCCCGTAACGACAATTTCGTCGAGATATGAACCTTCAGCCAATGCAACATCGATAACCACTTGAGTACCGATATCAACCGTTTGTGTAGCATATCCTGTGTAGGATATTTCTAATTGCGTTGCTCCGGCTGGTAGATCTAAAGTGTAGCTTCCATCTATATCAGTAGATGTACCTACGTCGGTACCTGCCACCAATACATTGGCACCTATCAGACCCTCGCCTGTTGTCGCGTCTGTAACTGTTCCGGAAATGGTTCTTTGGGCTATAGCCATTGAACACAGACCGAGGAACAGCATTGACAAAATCGATGCCTTCCTAAGAAAGCTAGATCTTTGTTTCATACAATTCACATGTTTAGTTTATAAATAGAAATAATTAAAGCCTTTTCAAGATCGTACAAATCCAATTTCGCAGGATTGCAGATCGTAATTTTTTAATTGGTTAGGGTTAGGGATTTTAGGGCTTAAGAAGATTCTTAAGGTTTTCTTAATGTTCACAGAGGGCAAAAGTAACTTTTGGTCTGAATAATTCAACCTTATTTGCTAAAAAATTTTATTCGGTCCATACAGTCCAAACCACACTATTCCAACGAAAGGACATTCAATAGCGCGGCCGCTAAAATAAAATTTGCTTTAAGGGGTAAATTTGAAATTTTATTTCGCATTCATGTCTTCTAATAAACATCGGATATTCGCCAAACAATCGTTTGCGCAAACGATTGTTTGCCGAATTTTGAGTCATTATTCCACCAATTAGTTCTATATTCGGTACGTGCTATTTAGGATTGCATTTAATGTTCCTGGAAATCACAATCCAAGGACAACAATTGGGTATTTGCTTTTAAAAATTGCTTTCCATTGAAAAGAACAACTATAAAAGATCTTGCTAAAGCCTTGAATCTCAACATCTCGACGATTTCAAGGGCTTTGTCAGATCATCCTAATGTTTCTGAGGCCACAAAAGCCAAAGTCCGTGCTTTGGCTAAAGAGTTAAAATACAAACCTAACTTCCTGGCCAAGAATTTTAGAAATCGGGAAAGTAGGCTTATTGCATTGATTGTTCCTCAGTTAAATATGTTTTTTATTCCTTCGGTTATAAGGGGTGTTTCGGATGTCTTTGATGCAAAGGGGTACAATCTGCTCTTACTCAATTCGAGAGACTCCATATCAACAGAAATTCAAAATATAAAGAAATGTGAGGCTTACAGTGTCGATGGTATCCTTATATCGGTAACAAGTCAAACGACCAATCTGGATCATATACAGGATCTGTTAGAAACTAATCTGCCCATTGTCCAATTAGATCGCGTGATATCTTCCTCTAAAATTAGTACAGTCACGATCAATGATGAATTGGCGGCTCTAAAGGGAACACAGCTATTGTTGGATCAGGGAATTACCAATTTGTATGGGTTCTTCGGACATGAAGCACTGAAAATTTCTCAACTCAGAAAGAAAGGATTTGTAAATGCACTTAAAGCAGCCGGCCTGTCCTCTGAAGGAAGAATAGTTTTTGCAGATCGTAAAGAGGAAGCATCAGAAGAACTGGTCAACAATATTTTGCCAAGAGCTCAATTCCCAATTGGGGTATTTTGTAATTCCGATGAAATGTTGATAGAAGTCTATCGCACACTCAATAAAAAAGATATCCAAATTCCCGATCAGGTAAGTTTGTCCTGTATCAGCGACGGTATCACCCCAAACATGTTGAAGATTAATATTCCATTCATTGAGCATTCTGGCTATTCCGTTGGAGAAGAAGCAGCTCGTCTACTCCTGGATCAATTGAAGTCTCAAGGGGGAGATGTTCAACCCAAACATTCAACCGTCAGGACAAGGGTTGTAGCTTAATTAAAGGCGGCATTGGGATTCCTGGTCTTATTAAAATGAACACCAGCACCATATAAGCATCCTTCGGTCCCATCCTCGTGGATGACTTTAACCCATGGTTCATCAGCGATAATCCGGCCTATATTTATTTGAGAAGTAGAATCTGTTGTAACTCCGGTGAAGTAGATGCGCTCGTGAAGTGGTAGTTTTTTCAGTATGGTACTTTTGAGATCGGGAGCGGACCGCATATTAAGATTATCTATTATCACATAGATTGGCCGTAGTTCTTGCAGTCTCATTGTCAGAGAATCCACTGGTGCTGCTGTAATTTGCTCGGTATCCGATTTTGAACTACTCAACCATGATTTGACTCTAGTCCCAATGTCAGCCTTGATCATTGCCCAAATAAAAAAACTGAGCACAAAGATGCCGATGATTAAGTATTCTATTCGAAAAAATGATGACTTTCGTCGTTTGCTCATCTATTAAGGCAGATCTGGGTGTTTGACGATTTTCATTAAAGAAAACCACCGCGGTCAAGCTAGTTTGCAAAGTAATGGATAATAATCTGCTCTACAAAATTGCGCTTTCCAAGATTCCGGGTATAGGTTCTGTTCTGGCAAAGAATCTGGTTGGCTATTGTGGAGGAGCCAGAGCCGTTTTTTCAACATCCAGAAAAAAGTTGCTTCAGATTCCATCGATAGGTCCTAAGATAACGGATGCCATTCTCAAAGCTGACACATTGCAGACAGCAGAAAAGGAATTGTCACTTGCAGAGAAACATGATATTGAGATCATCGATCATCTTGACAAAAGATACCCTGCGCGACTCAAACATTTACCCTCTTCTCCTTATGTGCTCTACATGAAGGGTAAGACTACACTCAACTATACAAGAACAGTAGCAATTGTTGGCACAAGAAAGCCAACTCCAAGAGGCGAAAATATCTGTAAGGCATTGGTACAGGGATTAAAACAATATGACGTCTCGATAATTTCAGGTCTTGCCTATGGTATTGATGTAATGGCACATAAAGAGTCCTTAAAACAAGAAGTACCGACCATTGGTGTAATGGGAAATGGTTTTGGTAGAATTTATCCGGCTCAACATATCAAAGTCGCCAGGTCTATGGTTGATTCCGGTGCGCTGGTAACAGAGTTTGGATATAATGTCGGTCCGGATAGAGAAAATTTTCCCGCCAGAAACAGAATCATAGCTGGAATGAGTGATGTAATCATTGTTGTCGAATCAGCAAGTAAAGGGGGCTCTATGATTACGGCCATTTTTGGAAATGAATATAATAAAGATGTCTTTGCGATCCCCGGCAGGCCACAGGATCCATATAGCGAAGGATGCAATTACCTGATCAAAGTCCATAAAGCCAATCTCTGCGAGACCGCAGAGGATATTGGTTATGTCATGGGATGGGAAAAGAAATCACCGACCGAATCACAACGATCTTTATTCGTCGAATTACCAACAAAAGAAAAACAACTACTGGAAATCATAAAGACAAAAGAAAATCCGACAATTGATCTATTGAGTTATGAAAGTCAGATTCCTCAAAGTGAGCTCTCTACCCTTTTGCTTAGTCTGGAATTCAAAGGGTTGATCAAGACTCTGCCCGGAAAGCGATTTATTATGGTTTAGGGAAGACTAATTTCTGTTGCCTCCTTGTTGTGAAGTATCTCTTTTTACCCCGGTGGTGTCAGGTTTGATGGATGTATCGAAAGGATCATCCCCAAATGGATCTTCGAAGAAACTTTCATCTCCTGCACTCTCCGGATCCTGCTGTTCATCGAGTTCTGAATAATCATACTGCGTGCAATCCAGTTCAATTGATCCTGCACCTGCGGGTACAATAAATTTGGCATCGATATCGAAGTTCAAAATTGAATCCTGTTCAACCGAGTGCATAAACTTCGCAAAAACTGGTCTGGCCATTCGACTACCCGTGCCATTGGCTGATGTCAAAAATCGAATCCATGGATCATCACCACCTACCCAGGTACCAACGACAACATTAGGATTGATCCCCATAAACCATCCATCTGTATAATCATTGGTCGTCCCTGTCTTTCCGCCCATTTCACTTTTTAGTCCTTTAAAGTCAGGAGCATTCTCATTCAGTGCATAGTCCAACATCCGCACCATAGTATAATTAGGAACTGGATTCAGGGCATACTGTTCGTTACTTAAACCTTCGTATATGACGCGTCCGTTTCTGTCCTCAATACGATTGATAAAAATGGGTTGATTGTACATCCCGTTATTGGCAAAGGTGGTATATGCACCGGCCATTTCCATCACGGACAAGTTAGCTGCTCCCAGACAGATAGCAGGTACCCGGGGTACTTTGGTGGCTCCATTAGAAAGCTCTTCATCGACATCAATACCCATGCTGCGAAGCAAGGATCTGACTTGTTCCACGTTGCCCAACTGTTTCATCAGGTAAACCGATATTGAATTTTTTGAGAGTCTGAGTGCCTCAAGTAAAGTATATAATTCGCCGGTATAATTGTTATCGATATTTTTTGGTGACCAATCTTCAGGAAGGTAGAAAGGAGGTTCCTGAGCGTGTATTGTCTGCTGTTGGTCATAGGCTGCAAAACAAGGCGACAGACCTTGTTGTGAAATTGCAGTGGCGTAGATGAATGGCTTAAAGGTAGAACCTACCAGACGATGTGTTCTGACATGGTCAAACTTGAAGTACTTATGATTGATACCTCCGACCCACGCTTTAACATGCCCTGTAACCGGATCTACGGCCATCGAACCTATCTGAAGAAACATCCTGTGATATTTCAATGAATCAAGAGGTGTCATGACAGTGTCTTTCTCCATCTTTTCGTTGTATGCAAAGACCCTCATTTTCGTCGGCTCGTTGAAGACACGCTCCGCTTCTGATTTTAGTTTTTCATACTCGGGTTGTAGCTGATTCCAGGCTTCTGATTGAATTGCTTTGCGATATTGAGCGGCACGGTCCGAATCTATGGACCCAACCGAGAGCAATGTTGTGATCACTCCTCCTTTAGTCACTTCCCGATAGAATCTGTCCAGAACGCGATCTGTGATTCTTAAGTCGGGAACTGCATCTTCCAGGGCCTCAAGTTCTTCACCGATCATTGCCGTCTTCATGTTGATATATCGATCGGATTCTGTGATCAGTCGTTCCAGCGTTAATTTGCGAACATTGAGTGCTTCAGGCGTAGTTACCCGTTCTCCATCTTCATATTCTACAAAAGTCCATGGATCTTTGTTCTTCCATGTCCTCCAGAATTTATCCTGCACCACCGGCATATGCTCGAGGACGGCTTTCTCCAGATGAGCTTGCATGCGACTATCGATGGTCGTATAGATCCTCAATCCATCCTTATAGATATTGTATTTAGATCCATCCAGCTTACGATGATCTTCGTGATTCAAAATTTGGAGAATGGGCTTTCGCAACTCGCTTCTGAAATATGGTGCCGGACCGATACTGGCTTCACTTCTTTTGAAGTTGCTCATGTCCAGCGGAAGATTTCTCAATGAATCGTATACTGCCCTTGTAATATGTTCATGTTTGTGTACCTGGCTTAGTACCACTTCACGTCGAGCCTTGGTACGTTCCGGAAATCGATTGGGATTGTAAAGCGAAGAATTTTTTAGCATACCAATCAGGGTTGCTGATTCTTCCAGCGACAGTTCACTCTGATCCTTACCGAAGTAAGTTTCTGCAGCTGCTTTGATACCATGAGAGTCATTGATGAAATCAAACTTATTGAGATACATGGCCATGATCTCTTCTTTGGTATATGCTTTTTCCAGTTTGACTGCAGTCACCCATTCCTTTAATTTGATTGTGACCAGCTTAAAAGCTCTCTGAATTTTGTTTAAACCCCGAAGATCTCGGTTGGAATAGAGGAGCTTGGCCAATTGTTGTGTTATGGTACTGCCACCACCAGCGCTTTGATCCTGAAAAAGGATGGTTTTAACAGCTACCCTAAATAGAGCTCTTGCATCTATACCTGCATGTGTGAAGTAGCGTTCATCCTCTGTCGCTATCAGACAGTCAACCAAATAGGGATTGAGATCAGCATAATCTACATTGACCCGGTTTTCGATATAGTATCTTCCCATCAGTTCCCCTGAACCAAAGTATACTTCGGTGGCCAGGCTACTTTTCGGGTTTTCCAGTTCTTCAAAAGTGGGTAGATCCTGATTCGTGATAAATATGATCAGACCGACGAGAAACACCAGCCCGGCAAGAACCAATCTCCAGCACCACTTAATAATCGTCCGATATATGTTGGAGCGATTTCTTTGCAACTGAAGGTCCTCGTCAGACAAGAGCTTGTTCCTGACGCTCTGAAATATTCCTTTGGCCTTTAAGTATAATGGATGCTCCTTTATTTGCATATTTCCTACTTCGCGAGATAAAACTCAAAACTTGATTTAATCATATCTAACGAACAAACCTGGTCCCACATGCACGAGCCAATGCGATCAATCAATGAAAAATTGATGTTTCCGGACTTGTTTTTTTTGTCGTTGGACATAAGATTCATGAGCTGATCTACAGATAAATCCGGTAGATCATTTCTTTCATAGATTGCTAGCAAATCTGATTTAATTTCATCCGCTACTGACTCCGGCAGAGTAGTCATCCTTGAAGAGAGATAACTTTCGCAAATCATTCCAATAGCGATGGCCTCCCCATGTAAAAGATGGTTTGGCCCGTTAAGGTAATAAGTTTCGACTGCATGGCCGATGGTATGGCCAAAGTTTAGGATTTTCCTAAGATTCCTTTCAAAGGGATCCTGTTCGACTACTTTTTGTTTGACAGCAACCGATCTGTTGATGATATCCTCCCAATTGATATTTGATAAATCATAAGTTTTGGTCTCTTTCCACAATTGCGCATCAGCAATAAGACCATGTTTTACGATTTCTGCATAACCACTCCTAAGCTCTGCTACCGGTAATGTTTCAAGAAATCCCGGATCAATTAATACGGCTCCGGGGTCTTTAAATAAGCCAACAATATTCTTAATTCCGTTTAAATCCACTCCGAGTTTACCCCCGACGGAGGCATCAACCTGAGAGAGTAATGTAGTGGGGATTTGAATAAAATCTATGCCCCTTTTAAATGTAGAAGCACAAAAACCACCCATATCGCCTATCACACCACCACCAAGGTTAATGACCAAAGCATGTCGGTCAATTTGTGCTTCAATTAGCTGTCTCCAAATAATAGAGCAGGTATCAATCGACTTGTGCTGCTCACCGGGTTGGATCGTTATGACCAATGATGGATCCAGATCAAGCTTTGGCCGGCATAATGCTTCTGTATGCTCATCATCGATCAAGACGATTTGAGAATAGTCCTTATCATGAAGATATGAAGCAAGTAATGTTTCTATAGGCCCGATGTCAATATTATATGTACCTAATGCTCTTCTTATCATGTATCAAATATTACAGATCTTCTATTGTAAATGCATTTGCTTTTTCTGCTAATGTCGATTTTACCATCGGCCAGGTTTCAGCGAAATATTCAGATGATCTATAGTTTTCCAGGGCTTCATTCGAGCTCCATTTGCTCACGGTGTAATAAATATTAGGAGCATTGACATCCTTCATGATTTTCACTTCAACACATCCGGGCACACCTCTGGTTGCAGGATTTCTTTCTTCATACAATTTCCTAAACGTATTCCGTGAAAAGTCATGATTGAACTTCAATTGTACGATTCTCGTGATCATAGGCTATTGGGTTCAAATTCTATGATTACAGTATCGTCCTTATTTAATCCCAGCATACTATGTGCCTTTCCTTTATTTATCCCGATTTCCATAAGGTCATAGCTATTGATGACACAGGTCACCTCCCCTACCTCAACATCTCCGTAGGATTGTGCTACCTGGGTTATCGGATCGTTTCTTCTATAAAAAATCTTTAGTGCGCGATCATGACCTATTTCTTTTAACAACTGTGCATCTACATTCAGAATTACATTTTCAAACCTATCAATATGTATAACCGAAGCTCTGATTTGATTTGGTCCGATCGTCGGCTTCAGGTCTATCCTCTTCTGATAATCTTCAAATGGTACAGCCAAATCCTTCAAAGATTTTTCACTGAGCAAATGGCCTATCAATTCCTTAACCCGTTGTAGAAATGACTCCAGGTCCGTATAAGGTTTTCGATGACGATATATGGTCAAAATCTCTTTCGGATCAGATACCAGAGAAAGAATGCCGTTGTCCGGTCCAATTAATAGTTGTTGCTGTGTCTCGAGAATCAGCAAGTGCGCATCAGAGGTATAGAGTGCATCAACACCAATGATATGCACCGTCTTATTCGGAAAATGACGAATTGCCTGTTTTAAAAATAAGGCAGCCTGAACAATATCAAATGGTTCAATATCATGAATCAGGTCGATTACATGAACCGAATCATAAGCGGAGTAAATCACGCCTTTGAGGCTTGCGGCATAGCCGTCAGAAGTGCCAAAATCCGAAGTTAGAGTAACTAGATTCATGCTCAACAAATCGACAAATTTAAGAATATTCGTATGCCCTGTTGGATATCGCAACTAATTAGGCATAACTTTGTATTCCTATTCAATTAACAAATCAATATTCTATTTGGCAGCAAGCGAAATCAATTTAAAAATAGAAGGAATCGATCCTATAGCGTTGTTTGGTGAAAATAATTCCAAACTGAAGCTTGTCAGAAATGCATATCCTGATACTACCATCACTTCCAGAGGCAACAAATTGAAAATTGTCGGTGAAAAAAGAGAAACTCAAGCAGTAAAGGAAAAGTTTGAGATGATGGTCACTATGCTCAAACATCATCAGGACTTATCCTTACATACTGTGCAGGATCTGTTGAATGGCGCAAAACCACATGAATATAAACTAGCTGATCACTATAGCAATGCAACGATCGTTCATGGACGAGGTGGAAAACCGATTCGTGCCAAAACCAAGAACCAAAAGAAACTCGTGTTAGCCACAGAGAGCAATGATGTAGTATTTGCCATAGGCCCGGCTGGAACCGGTAAAACCTATACTGCTGTAGCACTGGCCGTAAGAGCATTAAAGAATCGTGTCGTACGCAAGATCATCCTTACTCGTCCTGCAGTAGAAGCAGGTGAAAGTCTTGGATTTCTTCCTGGGGACCTTAAAGACAAGGTGGACCCCTATCTGCGTCCACTTTACGATGCACTGGATGACTTACTCCCCGCGGAAAAGTTGCACAAGTTCCTCGAAGATCGAACCATCGAAGTAGCTCCATTGGCTTATATGCGGGGAAGGACCCTGGACAATGCCTTTATCATTCTGGATGAAGCACAAAATTGTACCACCGGACAAATTAAAATGTTCCTTACGCGTTTAGGACCTTCTGCTAAATGTGTCATAACAGGGGACCTTTCTCAGATAGACCTGCCTCGAAACCAGCGGTCCGGATTATACAGAGCGGTCGAAATGTTGTCTTCTATTAGCGGAATCACAAAAGTATTTCTCACTGCGGATGATGTGGTCCGTCACCGTCCGGTAAGGGAGATCATTATCGCCTATGATGAAGAGGGAAAGAGAATCAGAGCAGAAAGGGATAAATCTGAGGAACAAGCGTAATGATCAATGGCCATTAGAATTTCCAGAAGCAAAAAGTCTGTAGAAGGTGACATCCGGTTAGCAGGATCAAAAAGTATCAGCAACCGTGTGTTGATTATCCGTGCCCTTTGTGATTCCGATTTTGATATTTCCGGTTTGGCAAGCTCTCACGATACTCAACTGATGCAATCTCTGTTGGCCGATGCTGATGCCGACGTTTATGATGCCGGCCCGGCAGGCACGACATTTAGATTTTTGACGGCTTATCTGGCATTGAAGGAAGGAACTCAGGTCTTGACTGGTTCAGAACGCATGAAAAAGCGACCAATCAAAGTCCTTGTCGAAGCACTCACAAAATTGGGCGCACACATCGAATATATCGGCGAGGAAGGTTATCCCCCTTTAAAAATTCATTCGCCAAAAGCCATTGGCAATGTCAAAAAGATTACGCTTCCAGCGGATATCAGTAGTCAATATATTTCTGCCCTTCTTATGATCGCTCCTACCCTTCCGGATGGTCTTGAAATTGAATTGGACGGAGAGATCGTTTCAATTCCATATATTCTGATGACCCTGAATATCATGGCCTATTTTGGTATTGAATTCAAGTGGGAGGATAACTTGATTTCTATAGCTGCCCAGAAATATATTCCAAGACCGTTTACTATAGAAGCAGATTGGTCCGCGGCCTCTTATTACTATTCCATTGCGGCGCTTGCTGACCAGGCAGACATACGATTGAGAGGTCTGTTCAAAGAGAGTACACAGGGGGATTCCGCTATTGCCGAGATTATGAAAAAACTGGGTGTATCGACCATCTATGAAAAAGATGCCATAAGACTTCAAAAAACACCGGAATCTCCGAAAGTACTGGAATACGATTTTATCAAGTGCCCGGATTTGGCTCAAACGGTGATTGCGTGTTGCGGCGGTCTCGGATTACATGGCGTTTTCACAGGTTTACAAACCTTACGCATCAAAGAAACAGACAGAATAGCTGCACTACAAAAAGAGTTAAAAAAGGGTAAAGTAAGCTTTGTCCAGTTGCCAGCTAAATTTTCCTCAAGGTCAGGAAAAGAATATCATATGATCGATAATAGTTTTGAAGGCGATGAAATCAGTATCAAGACTTATGAAGATCATAGAATGGCCATGGCTTTTGCTCCATTGTCGCTCAAAGTGCCCTTAGTCATTGAGGAGGAGATGGTGGTGAATAAGTCCTATCCTGAATTTTGGGAAGATTTGAAAAAGCTCGGTTTTAAGATAGAAGTGGTCAATGAAAACCTCAGCCATCCAGTTGAAGGATCTTAATTTCAACCCTCTGGTTTTTTTCTCGTCCAAATCTTGTTCTGTTTGAAGCTATCGGCCGTTGTTTTCCATATCCTTTATACACGATTCGTTCAATTTCAATTCCCTTATTGAAAAGGTAATCTGCAACGGCTTTCGCACGAGCCTTTGATAATTTATTGCAATAGGCGTCGTCCCGGACAAAACTGGTATGCCCTCCAACTTCAATTCTAACATTCGGATTATCATTTAAAAAGTCATACACCTCATTAAGTGAAGCATACGAGGTAGGATTGATAGTCGAAGTGTCTGCTTTGAAATGCAATTGCTCGACCAGGATAGTCTGCCCCAGACGCAAATTATTCTTTGTAAGACCCGGTAATATCTTTTCTCTTGGTACCGGTAATACTTCCTGTTCAAGTGGTGGAATTTCAACTATAGCTGTTCTCCGTTCCGGTTCTGACTTGGGATTAGGCCTCGATCGCTTGCTGATGATGACAGTTGGCTCCACAGAGGCCACGATCTCCTCTTCATTGCAAGGAATTTGCTGGATATCAGATAGATTATCCATGAGAATATTGCCATTATAGGGGACCAAGGTAGGCGTCTTATAAAAAGCTTCGATAACGATAAAATACAATACAGATTTGGGCTCTATTCGTAATTCCTTTCTCTCCCATTCCGGATTAGAAATCATATCCGTTTCTGCCAAAAGTTCTTTCTTTTGACAATTTCCCATTCCACCCCAAATACGCAGTTTAGCCGGTGTGTTGTAGTTGACAGCTGTTTTATCATCTAATCGACTATAACTGATATACACCGGGCTCTGCATAGCGTCAAACGAAAAACTGTAACAATTGCCGGGTTCCAATGGTGTATTTAATCTTTGAGAAACGGCTTCCCAGCTTTCATTGTCTCTTACCACCATGCCCATGTAAGTATTGCCGTCAGTGGGTTCATAAGCGACAGACCATTGCTGACCTGCAAAAGGCTGCACATCCGGAGGTGATTCCTGTGGAAAATTTAATCGCCCACAATCATACCACGCACTGGGTGCCCTGCCTGCTGCCGGAATATCTTCAAAGGAAGGATTCTGTAGCGAGATAGTATTGTACTGCTGACTACTAACTAGCGTTGTACTGAGGGATAATATGAATATGATAAGTCCGCGTATCACTGCTTCGGAAAACACAATTGCTTACGAGTTAATAAATATATAAACAACACATGAATCCATGTAATTGCACTATTCTCAATTTATTAACCAATCAAATGTAATAATCGATTAAGCAAACGCATTAAAACCCGTAACATCCATTCCTGTGATGAGCAAATGTATGTCGTGTGTGCCTTCATAGGTGAGAACAGTTTCTAGATTCATCATGTGTCTCATGATCGGATATTCGTTGGTTATGCCCATTCCTCCATGGATCTGACGCGCTTCTCTTGCGATTTCGAGTGCCATGTTGACGTTGTTTCTTTTGGCCATTGAAATCTGCGCCGGTGTCGCTTTGCCCTCATTCGCCAATGTTCCCAATCGCCAGGCCAGCAATTGTGCCTTGGTAATTTCTGTAATCATCTCAGCCAATTTCTTTTGTGTCAGTTGAAATTGTCCAATCGGCTTCCCAAACTGTATTCTTTCCTGGCTATATCGCAAAGCTGAATCGTAACAGTCCATGGCAGCACCGATAGCACCCCATGCTATTCCATATCTGGCTTTAGAAAGACAGGAAAGCGGGCCTTTCATTCCCTGAACATTCGGCAGAATATTGGTCTTTGGAACCCGTACATCTTCAAACACAAGCTCTCCTGTAATTGACGCTCTTAAGGACCACTTACCATGAATTTCAGGTGCTGAAAATCCTTTCATTTCTTTTTCTACGATGATACCCCTCACGATACCATCAGGTCCTTTGGCCCATACTACAGCAAGATCCGCAATGGGTGAATTCGTAATCCACATTTTGGCTCCATTAAGAATGATATCATCACCATCTTCAGTATAGTGCGTAACCATACCAGCAGGATTGGATCCATGGTCTGGTTCTGTCAATCCAAAACAACCAATAAATTCACCACTTCCTAATTTTGGAAGGTACTTCATCCTTTGTTCTTCAGAGCCAAACCGATATATCGGGTACATCACCAGTGAACCCTGGACTGAAGCCATTGACCTTATTCCACTGTCTCCTCTTTCCAATTCCTGCATGATGACACCATAGGCGATTTCATCCATCCCACCTCCGCCGTACTTAGTCGGCAGACTGGGACCAAATGCGCCAATTTCTGACAGTCCTTTGAAGAGATGTTGGGGACATTCTGCCTTCTCGGCATACTGTTCAATGACAGGTGAAACTTCTTGCTTTACCCAATCACGTACTGCATCCCGGGCCAATAGATGCTCTTCTGATAACAATTGATCAATATTGTAATAATCGTGTCCTTGAAACCGGTCCTCTCTGGAGGATTTCTGAATACCATTCGATGTCTTAAGCATAGCCTTGATTTAATTGAAGATTACAAAGATACATCAATTGATATCACGTCTGCTAATGGAGCAAACAAAAAAGGGAGCGCCAAAACACTCCCTTTAAGGATATCCAAAATAATCCTTGTTTTATGCCATCTCCAAATCTGCGTGATATTCTTTTTTCAAATTCTGTTGAATATCATTTGTCACCGACTCGTATCCGCTGAATTCAAGATTGAATTTTGCCTTTCCTTGAGAAAGTGACCGTAACGAAGATGAATACTTATATAATTCTGCTAGAGGAGCTTTAGCTTTAATTTTTTGATAGTGTCCCTCAGAATCCATACCCATAATAATCGCTCTTCTGGTCTGCAAGTCACTCATGATATCTCCCATGACATCTCCATCACACAATATCTCCAGATCATAAATGGGTTCCAGAATTTGAGGCTTCGCATCTTCAAAAGCTATCTTGAAAACCTGCTGCGCTGCCAGCTGGAAAGCCATATCATTGGAATCTACAGGATGCATTTTACCATCATATATACAGACACGAATATCCTGACATCTGGATCCTGTTAGAGGGCCTTCCATCATCTTATTCATGATTCCCTTTTTGATGGCATTAGAAAACTTGGCATCAATAGAACCTCCAACAATACACCATAGAAATACCAACTTTCCGCCCCATGGTAGTTCATCTGTTTCCTCTTTTCTTACAGAAAGATCTCCTGGTTTTGCCATCCCTTCGTAATATGGTTCAATGCGCATATGTACTTCAGCGAATTGACCTGAACCACCGGATTGTTTTTTGTGTCTGTAAGAGGCATTTGCGGCTTTGGTGATCGTTTCCCGATAGGAGATCTTGGGTTTGATGAACTCCATACCGATATTGAAAATTCTCTCTATTCTGAATCTGATTATTTCAAGATGCAATTCGCCCTGCGCATGAAGTATAGTCTGATTTAACTCGCTGGATTGTTCAATGATTAGTGTTGGATCTTCTTCAGCTACCATATGCAATGCCCTGGACAGTTTTTCCATTTCAGCCTTACTTGGCGGCTTAACAGCAACTCGTATCCGCGAATTAGGGAAATTGATCGGTGCAATCGTTGTTTCACTCCCCTTCTTTGCTAACGTATTGGAGGTATGTGAGTCCTTTAATTTTACCGTCACTCCGATATCACCCGCTACCAATTCATCTACCGTATTTCGGTTTTTTCCTTCTGCTTCATACAATTGACTAATCCTTTCAGAAGTATTGGTTGCATTATTATAAAGCTCGTCACCTGATCTAACCACGCCCGAGAAAACCTTAAAATAAGTGACTTTCCCGACCTTTGGTTCTGTAATGATTTTGTACAGAAATAGAACCGGTTCTCCATCCTTATCACATTTCAATGTGCCTCCATTGGTTAATGGTGCTTCTGGTCTATCCAAAGGAGATGGCCCTATATCATTGATGAAACCCATTATCCTACCACTACCCATATTCATCTCGGCAGAACAGCAGAAGACCGGAAAAAATTGCTGACTTGCAAGGGCAATCTGCAATCCTTTGGTCAATTCTTCTTCTGTCAGTGTACCCTGGTCAAAGAATATCTCCATCAATCCTTCATCATTTTCTGCAGCTATTTCGACGAGTTGGTTGTGAATTTCCTGTGCCCGGTTGATCTGATCTTCGGGAATGTCAATTTTTTCAGGTTTACCACCTGTTGGAGGAAACTTGTAGACAACCATCCGAAGACAGTCAACGATTTGATTAAAACCATCCCCTGCATTTAGCGGAAACTGAATTGGAACTACCTTGGAACCGAATCGGCTTTGGGCTTGCTCCAAGGTAGTTTCATAATCGGCTTTTTCGTTATCAAGATGATTGATCACAAAAATACATGGCATTTCATAATCGCTGACATACGCCCAAATCAACTCCGTCCCAACTTCCACTCCTCCTTTGGCATTAAGTAACATCACTCCTGTATCTGCAACCTTCATCGAAGAGATCACTTCTCCTACAAAGTCATCCGATCCGGGAGTATCAATTATATTAATCTTGTTATCTCTCCAATTGGCGTGCATCAAAGAACTGAATATTGAGTTCTGTCGCTCTTGCTCTATTCCGGTATAATCAGAACTAGTGTTCCCTTCAGTAACAGAGCCTCTACGCGTGATATTATTGGCTTCAAATAACATACATTCGGCAAAAGTGGTTTTGCCGCTTCCCGAGTGCCCCAGCAGGACAACATTTCTTATATTTTTGGTTTCCATAGACTATGGTTTAAAAATTATATGTGAAAGAATAGACCCTAAACAGGTGAGTATCGTAAAGTAGTAAGGCCAGTTTTGAAAGTAGTACTTTCATATATCAAAACAAAATATTGAATTATATATATATACATCCAAAATGGAACTCAAGGGCCTCAATATCCAGCCCGCATGTACCGTCATGAAAAAAGAGAAGAAAAGTAAAAATTTTATCGATAAACCCGTCTATGAAGGCGGGCCCACTGTCATGGCCAAATTTATTGATGATAACATCCAATATCCTGAAGAAGCGAGAAAGGAAGGCATCAAGGGAACAGTAATTATCCGATATACTATAGACTACAAAGGAACGGTCATAGAAACCAAAGTTGTCAGTGGAATTGGGTATGGCTGCGACGAAGAGGCCCAACGTGTTGTGGGTCTGCTAAAATTTCAAATGGGCAAATATCGAAATATGAAGATTCAGTTTCATAAAACCATCAAGGTTCATTTCAGAGCGAAAAAGG
>JAHHJQ010000105.1 GCA_018680005.1 Bacteroidia bacterium
GTTTGGAAACCTTCGCTTTGCATACATGCAGCAGAATGCGTAAAAGCCCTGCCGGATGTTTACAAACCAGAAGAAAAACCCTGGATACAGGCAGCCAACGCCGATACACAAGCACTCCAGGACCAGATCAACAAATGTCCTTCCGGTGCTTTAAGTTATTATATGAATGATCAAAAAAATAAGATTATGAAATCAAACGAGGTAAAAGCAGAAGCAATGAAAAACGGACCACTTATCGTTCATTGCGACATGAAGGTTGTGAATAGCGACGGTAGTGAGGTGATCAAAGAAGGCCGGGCAGCCTTTTGCAGATGTGGTGCTTCAGAAAATAAACCCTTCTGTGATGGCAAGCACAAGCAGGTAGGTTTTGAAGGCTAATTGACAATGTCTTCGGCTACCAATTTTGAAGACCAGGAATTTATCGGGTCCAATTTTTCCGAGATAGGCTTTGCCAAAGGTAAATACGACAACTGCTATTTTAAAGAATGCTCGTTTGCCGGTGTAGATATTTCGAATACCATTTTTGTAGAGTGCCGGTTCAAAGATTGTGATCTGAGCATGGCAAGAATCCTGGATACTTCTTTCAGGTCTTCTGATTTTGAAGATTGCAAACTATTGGGTTTACAGTTTGATGAATGCAATTCATTTCTGTTCACTGCCAGATTTGAAGGATGTCAATTAAACAACTCGGTCTTTTATCAGGTCGACTGCAAAGCTTTAACATTCAAGGATTGTAAATTAGAAGAAGTAGATTTTTCAGAAGCAGATCTCACTGGCGTTGGATTTGATGGTTGTGAGTTACAATGGGCCATTTTTGATCATACCAGATTAGAACGTTCAGATTTTCGTGATGCTATAAACTACCGCATAGATCCCGAGCATAATATGATAAAGAAAGCCCGATTTTCGAAAACAGGATTACCAGGACTTTTGGATCGATATGATATCATTATTGATTAGTAGAATCAAAATATCCATTTTGAGGTATCAATTGTTATTTATGCATGTCGGACAATAAGCAGCCTATAATTTTCTTCGACGGCGTATGCAATTTTTGCAATGCTACAGTGGATTGGATCTGGAAAAGAAACCGGAAGCAAAACCTATTTTTCTCTTCACTACAATCCAACTTTGCCCAACAGTTTCTGCTAGATCAAGGCATCCAAAATCCCGATCTGAGTACGATTTACTTTTTTGACGGAAATCGTTTGTTCAACAGATCCAAGGCTGTATTAAGTATCATGCGACACTTTGGATTTGGATATCAATTGTTATCCTCAATGCTTAACATCTTCCCGGCTTTTATTGGTGATTTCGTTTATGACCAGATCGCACAAAGGCGATATAATATCAGTGGGAAACGATCCACATGCCGTATTCCTAGCCAAGAAGAACGAAGCAGGTTTTTCGAATAGAGAGCGTATCTTGATCCTCATATTATACCGCTAGAGGATGATAATTCGAAAGGCAATTAAAGATGATCTGGAGACTGTAGCCAGTATTTACAACCAATATCTGGGTGTTTCAACTATGGATCTGGATCCACTTACGGGGGATGACTTCTCTGCCTTATTGCATGCAGAGAGCGAAAAACTCTTTGTAGGATGTCTTGATGATACCATCATCGGGTGGTCAGCAATCAAACTATATAGCAAGAAGCAGGGATACCAAAAATGCTGCGAAACATCCACCTATATCTTCAAGCAATTCCTGGGAAAGGGATACGGAACACAATTCAAGAAATTCATCCTTGAGGAGTGTAAAAATTTGGGGTATACCCATATCCTGGCGAGGATCTTCTCCAAGAATAAAAAAAGTATATCCTACAATCTGAAATTAGGATATGAAATTGTAGGTGTTCAAAAAGACATTGGTTATGTTAATGGTGAATATCTGGATGTTACCATCATGCAGTACAATTTCAAAAAGTGACATAACCCAATCGGAATGAAAAATCTGAACCGACGAAACTTCCTCAAAAAAACATCGCTTTCCACTGCGGGTGTAATTGCTGCTTCAAAATTATCCGCCTGGGCAGAGATTCCCACGGAACGGCCTTCCAATTCCCAATATATGGGTGATTATGGGGCTCCAAAATTGGAGAATATCCGAATTGCAGCAATTGGTGTTGGCGCTCGTGGTCCCAGTCATCTCCGGTTTCTATCAAAATTGGAAGGTTGTGAAATCGTGGCTATATCCGACCTCTACGAAGACCTGGTAAAGAAGGAGTATGACCAATGTGTGAAAGTAGGCGAAGGGCAAAGACACCAGAATATCAAATTGTATCATGGAGCAGAGGACAATTGGAAACTGATGCTTCAAGAAGTACGACCGGATGTCGTATTTATCTGTACCAATTGGAAGAACCATGCTCCTATGGCCATTGAATCGATGAAGATGGGGGCGCACGTTTTTGTCGAAGTTCCTATGGCTGTGACGCTTCAGGAGATGTGGGATATCGTGGATACTTCTGAAGCTACACGGAAGCACTGTATGATGATGGAGAATGTCAATTACAGCCGGGACGAATTGATGTTTCTCAACATGTGTCGGCTAGGTGTAATTGGAGATATTCTCCATGCCGAAGCTGCCTACATTCATGAATTGCGATGGCAAATGGAAGAACAAGAGCGAGGAACAGGATCCTGGCGTACTTATCACTATGCCCGTCGAAATGGCAATCTGTACCCAACCCATGGTTTGGGACCGGTAGCGCAATATATGAACATAGGCAGAGGTGATGATAATTTTTCAAGCCTGGTATCATTCTCAACTCCTGCATTAGGAAGAAAAGCATATGCCGAAAAGAATTATGGTGATGAACACCAATGGAACCAACTGGACTACAAGGGTGGTGATCTCAATACCTCGATCATCAAAACCGCTATGGGAAGAACCATCATGGTACAATGGGATGAAACCAGTCCGAGGCCATACTCAAGACATAACCTTATCCAGGGTACTCAGGGAACGCTCGCAGGATTTCCGACACGTATCGCGCTCGAAGGCGGAGTGGAAGACGTCACGGAAAACCATCATCGATGGGCTCAGGGTGAGCAGCTGGAAGCGGTCAGGGAGCAATATGATCATCCATTGTATAAACGTCTCAGTGATAAAACCAAGGAAAGTGGTCATGGTGGAATGGATGGCCTGATGGTTTACCGGATCGTGGAATGTCTCAGAAATGGTTGGCCTTTGGATCAGAATGTGTACGAAGGTTGTCTCTGGAGTGCTGTGTCTCCACTGAGCGAGCGTTCAGTGGCCAGTGGTGGAATGCCTCAGCCTTTTCCAGACTTTACAAGAGGCAATTGGAAAACAACAAAACCATTGGACATCATTCAATAATCAAGAAGATATGCGGAAAAGTTGTAACAGAGCCATCGGCATTTTTCTAATAGGTGTGCTCATTCTGACAAGTTGTAAGCCGATAGACGAATCCATTGTATTGTTCAATGGTCAAGACTTGGATGGATGGGTTAATTATGGTGAAGAACTGTGGTATGTGGACAATGGAGAACTGATCTGTGAAAGTGGTCCCAAGGCACAGTATGGATATCTGACGACAAAGAAATTCTATGATGATTTTGAATTGACACTTGAGTTTAAACAGGAAGCCAACGGAGATAGTGGTGTATTCTTCAGGTCTACAGTAGAAGGCACGCTCGTCAACGGTTGGCAAGTAGAAGTTGCACCTCCGGGATTACATACTGGTGGAATTTATGAGTCCTATGGAAGAGGCTGGTTGATACAACCGGATCCTGAAAAAGATAAGGCCCTCAAGATGGGGGATTGGAATGAAATGAAAATCAGGGCAGTCGGATCTTCGATAACTACCTGGCTCAATGGAATGGAGATGATTGATATTGAAGACGATAAGATAGGGGAGGGCAAAGGTGCAATTGCCTTACAGATTCACGATGGAGGAGGTATCAAAGTGCGATGGAGAAATATTCGATTGACTTCATTGAATGAAACCAAAGCAGGGATATCGGAATGGCAATATCTTTTTGATGGAATCAATACGGATGGTTGGCGAGCCTATAACGGAGATGTCCTTCCACCTCAGTGGTTTATTGAAGATGGTGCATTGACGTTTGATACAGACCTCAAGCTGGAATCCGAGTTTGAAGGAGGAAAGGATATTATCTATAGTGCTGAGGAGTTCGACAACTTTGAACTGTATATGGAGTGGAAGCTACCACCTGGTGGTAACACAGGAATTTTTTATCATCTGAAAGAAGGCTATGACGAACCTCCTGATGTTTCACCGGAATATCAACTCCTTGACGATCTGCAATGGGAGGCAATCAACAATGCAACCTTAGAAGAGTGGCAAAAAACAGGTGCTGACTACGCTATGTATCCGGCAGACACGACACAAAAGATCATCAAATCGGCGGGAGAATGGAATACGTCCAAAATATTATTTACACCAGAACTTGTGGAACACTGGCTGAATGGTAAAAAGATTGTGTCGTTTGTTCCCTGGTC
>JAHHJQ010000108.1 GCA_018680005.1 Bacteroidia bacterium
ATGGTGCCCTGGCCTTTTTTACTGACAATATCTATACTTCCCCCCATAAGCTCCAAGAGTGATTTGGTTATGGTCATACCAAGGCCGGTTCCACCAAACTTCCGGGCAGCAGAAACATCTTCCTGACTAAATTTCTGAAACAGGTTATTCAGGAATGCTTCATCCATTCCGATCCCGGTATCCCTGACACGAACTCGGAAAATTTGTGTTGCCGGTTTGTTCGCCAGGACTTCACAATCCACATCCACACTTCCCTGTTCTGTAAATTTTATTGCATTGCTTATAAGATTCAGCAACACTTGATTCAATCGATGCGGGTCACCTACAAGTACGTTTGCAAATCTTGGATCGAATCGGGAATTCGTTAGTTTAATTCCTTTTTCTTCAGCTTTGTGCATGAGCACATGTATCGCATTGTCAATCACTTTTTGGGGTTCGAAGCCAATCTCTTCGATACTCAACTTGCCGGCTTCTATCTTTGTGAGATCCAGAATGTCATTAATGATGACCAATAGATTGTCGGACGCAGTGTGGATGGTATTTAAATAAAACTTCTGTTGATCGGATAGTTTTGTCTTCGTCATCTGATTGCTCATACCGATGATGGCATTCATTGGAGTCCGGATCTCGTGACTCATATTAGCGAGGAAATTCTGTTTAGTCTCAGCCAATTCTTCCGTTGCTTTCTTGGCAATTTTTAGTTCTTTCTCTGCACGGATACGTTCGGTAATGTCCACACCAAAACCAATGACATAGGGATCCATACCTGGTTCCTCTTTCAGAAAATTGTTATAGAGGGTATACACGACCTTACCATTCTTTCCTTTGATACGAGATATGCCGCTGTCTTGCTTTTTTCTCTTTATGCGTGGCAGATATTCCTTGAAGAAATTGACTTGGTCTGATTCAAAAAGAAAATCTGAAATTGACCTTCCGATCATTTCTTCATCGGTGTAGCCATAAACATCGCATACCATTGGATTAGCCGAAATCATATTGCCTTCAAGATCATGTGTGGTGATGAGTGCCAGACTATTGTTGACCACATCACGATAGCGTTTTTCACTCTCCTGGATTTGATGCTGGATCATCTTCAATGGTGTCACATCTATTCCATATCCTACTATTAGGTCTACCTCGTTTTCATCATTCAGGACAGGAAACATGTTGCGCAATATATATGCGCTTTGGCCATCCGGTTTTATAATTTCCTCCTCAAAGGATTGAAGCGTTTTAGTCCCAACGGCAATATCAAAGATCCTTCTGCGATCCAAACCTATGGAAGGAGGTAGATTCTTTCGGGAAATATAGTCTTCATCACGTTTTCCAATTATCCAGGATCTTAGTTCAGGATTGCTGAAAGCCTTCGGGTTCGCATAGAGATATCTGTGCTTTCTGTCAAATACAGCAATGTCTGCAGGGATGTTATTCAATATCTGTTCATAGAAAGTCCGTTGTGCCTCTAGTTTGCTATCCGCATTGATCTTTTCGGTGATATCGGTATATACCCAAAGGTGTCCATTGTATACCTCTCCGTTCCATATAGGGATAAAATCCCGGTTAAGATGTTTGCCATCGACCATCTCTAAATGCTCGTTGACCACAAGATTCTTCTCTCTGACCAATTCCAATGTACTGTCGACAAAATGGTCGGGATCTTTGAAGAGATATTTTGCTTTTTCAAGGGCTTGAATACAGTTCGTCCCTATCAGCAATTCAGGATCGGTGGAGATTTGAAAAAGCTCACATAACTGACCATTCAGTAATCCTATGTTTTGATTTTCATCCTCAAGCAAGACTCCGGCATACAAGTTTTGAATGAGTGAAGTCAACCGGTTTGCAGTCGCACCCAATTCAAGTTCTAAGGTCTTTTGGCGGGTGATATCGGTGTGCGTACCAATTATGAGAACTGGTTTTCCCGTGACATCCCTTTCGATGATTACACCGCGGTCAAGAACCCATTTGATGGATCCATCCTTGTGTCTTACACGGTATTCCAGCACATGACTATCCAATTCTCCCGATTTGTAAAGGCGATCATTTTCTTCCAAATAATGGCGATCCTCTTCCAGGATACTGGTCCACCAAAGCTCTTCATTGTCTTCAATCAAATCGGTATCGACTCCAATGAAATAGTTTTTCTTTTTGGTGAAACGTGTCTTGCCTGATCTGAAGTCATGCTCCCATACATAGTCTCCAATTTTTTCGAGAGCCATTCGAAAACGTGCTTCAAATTCCTGTATTTTCTGTTGTTGCTCTTTTTCAGATGTGATATCCTCTTCAATAGCGAAATATTTCGTGATGTTACCTTGTTGATCCCTAAGAGCTTGCCCCTGGATTCTTAGCCAGTAGGGATCACCGTTATTCTTGTAGTTCAGTATTTCAGCTATAAAAGGTTCACCATTTGCTATTTGACCAGAGAGGTATTCTATAGTCCCAGGATCAGTCTCCGGCCCTTGAAGGATATGTCCGGGTTTCTGACCGATCAATTCGTCCAGTTGGTACCCAGTCATTTTTTCAAAACTATTGTTGACCCACTCAATTCTTCCTTCCTTATCTGCTATGACGACCCCATGTGTATTTTCTGCGGCAATGGAGGATAGGATTTGAAGTTGAATTTCATTCTTCTTTTCCTCGGTTATCTTTCTTCCATAGATATTGTAGTATCCGCTCTCAGGCAATGGTTTTATGACAAAAGAGTAAACTTCGCCTTTTGATGTTGCCTCCATTAAAATCCGATCCTCATTTGGATCCAGGGTCTTGGCCACTTGTTTCCAAAAGTTTTTGGTGGTTATCGTATTACCTGCATACTCAAAATGGGTTAAAAGTTCAGCTTCGGGATTTTGTTGAAGGAGCTTGCCATCCAGATCTATTCGGATCAATGGATCTGGATTTTGCGTAGGGAATAGCGCAATGTCTTCAATTTCCCTTGCAGCTTTTTTTAATTCATTTTTTTGCTGGTTGACCGTATCAAGTAAGTGTTTCAGGTCATCCGTTGTAATTTTCTGAGTTTGCAGTACATGAAGCAGATCAATCATCGGATCATGATATGCGAAGTCATTGAGGCTAAGATTGTTTTTAGTGACTTCATCTATGGATCCGAACCACGGTGAACCGATGAATAATAGTTGGTTGGTAACTTCAAGCCACTCAAATTGCCCCCTGAGGATGGTTTGCTGTTGATTGAGACAGCCGATAACCACAATTTGGTGGGTTAATTTTTTAAGGGATTCAAAGGCTAAACTGTCAATGTTAGGCCGATTGATCATGAAATGATCAGCGAAGTCCTCGTATTCTAATGCAGGTGATAACTTTTTTAGGGTTAGACCATAGGATGCGATGACCATATCTGAATTGATCAGAATATAGAAAGGAAAAATTCGATTGAATTGTCCTTCTTGAAAGGATACGATTGGTTTCAAAATATTACCAGCTTACTTTAAAAATTTCATGGGTATTCCCATCATCTCTGCTTTGAAGGAGTTCGATGTCAACAGGTGTGTTATACATCTTTCCGAGTCCGCTTAGAAGACCTCGGACAAATTCCTGAAGTCCTTCCCGTTTCGAGTAATAGTGAACTCTGATACTGTTCTCTTCCGCATGGCTGACTTTAAATTCCGGGGGAGTCAGTTTGGGATAGATAAGCATGATCCGGTTATGAAATATGGGCAGATTTACCAAAAATTCTTTGAGATTGTGTCCTCCTGCCTCCATCAGACCTCCATATTTCTCTTTTCCTGTCTTCAGGATCCACCATTCGCCAAATGCCTGGAGGACTGACGCTACAGGCATGTTCATTTCTTCCCCGACAGCGGTTGCGAGTTTGAATGTGATGTCGTCATTATATGGTTCGTTGCTGATGAAATAGTCGATTTCAACGCCACTTCTTCGTTTGACAGCGTCCCATGTGTCATGCCCAAAGTTGGCCTTCACCAGATCTTCAATAGCTCTGTTTACGATTCCGTACATAGTTGGTTAAATTTATTTTGTATGCGTTCAAATGCACATCATAAGTGCTAGTTACCACATCCTTGCCAAAAACAATATTTATTATAACATATTGAAAATAAGCATGTTATAAAAAGTGACTATAGGTTATATATTCCAGAATATGGAATTGATTCCGGTTTTAAGACTGGGGCTCAAATTCCAGTTCCCGATTCTGAATCATTTTGTAGATGGTGCTCTTACCAATATCCAGGTCCTTAGCTGTGGCTATTACGTCACTGTTATTTTTGCCGAGATAGTATTTAATGATATCCCGTGTGTGATGTTTTAGTGTTTTATGTTGTTTGATAAGGAATTCATCATTATTGAGGGTGGTGAAGGTGATATCATCCGCACCAATCTCGTTGTTTTCACACATGACTGCAGCCAGTTCAACCACGGCCTTTAGTTCCCTGATGTTACCCGGGAAGTGATATTGCATAAGTTTCTTCTTGGCATCATTATCAAACTTCATTTTCCCCATATTATTTTCACGTGCAAATTCATCGACAAAGTGCCTGGCGAGCAATAGGGCGTCTTTATCCCTTTCTCTCAAAGGCGGTAAAAGAACAGGTAGACCCATAATTCTGAAATACAAGTCCTTACGGAATTTGCCTTCCTTGACCTGATCTTCCAGATTCTTATGCGTCGCAACGATGAGCCGGACATCGAGTTTTAGCGGGGTGTTACCGCCGACGCGGACGACTTCTCTCTCCTGAAGGATTCTCAATAATTTACTCTGAAGATTGAGTTCCAGTTCTGCAATTTCATCCAGAAAGATAGTCCCTCCATTGGCTTCTTCAAATTTTCCAGGTTTTTGATGTGTGGCTCCGGTAAAGGCACCTTTTTCATGCCCAAAGAGTTCGCTTTCGATCAGATCTTTTGGAATGGCTCCCATATTCACAGCGACAAACTTTTTTTTCTTTCGATCACTATTGTAGTGAATGGCCTTGGCTACTACCTCTTTTCCAGTACCTGTTTCGCCACTGATAGAAACATTGATCTTTGTTTTCGAAGCTTTATCTATAAGCTTAAAGACGGCCTTTAATTTATCACTCTGACCAATGATTGTCTTTTGAAATGAAAATTTTTGACCTAGTTCTGCTTTGAGTTCTTGTACTTCTTGCTTCAATGATTCCGTCTCTCGAATTCGCGTAATGCTTTTCCAGAGCAGTTCTTTGGTTGCATCATCTTTGACGAGATAGTCATTCACCCCTTTTTTGAGAAGATCCACGGCCACCGCAATGTCTTCCTGGGCACTAATGAAGATCACTGGTTGACTGGGATTGACATCCCTGATTTTATCAAACAGGGCATCTCCTTGCATATCCGGGAGGGAATAATCTATGGTAACCAGATCCGGTTTTTCATGCATATGTGCCAGACACGCCCGACCTGTTTCAAATCGTTTGATGCTGTAATCCGGATTTAATCCCAGGTAGTACATCAAAATTTCTCCATACCAGGGTTCATCTTCTACGATGAATATGGTGTAATCTTTCATTATGTTTTGAATTGAATGAGTTAGCAGTACGTCTTCCTTGAGACTTGTATATTTCTGTTGCACAGATCCATTTTCTATGAGAGAAAATCATTCCAATATTTAGAAACCTTTCCACTTACTGGAAAAAGCGATCCTGTATTCATTTTGTAAATACCTGATATACAATGCATTATACTTTGGCATTGCTGTTGGATTAAGCCTAATGGTAGCAAAATATCTTGCTCCTGAATTATTAAACGACATTTCTTATGACCAATCAATCACACGTTGTTGACTCCCCGATAGCAGTTTCAATATCACCGGGGCAAGACCGCAAAAGAAAATATGCGGTTGTTGTCCCTTGTTACAATGAAGAAAGTCGATTTCCATATCAGGCTTTCTTCTCTTTTGCCCAACGACATCCGGAGATCCTCTTATGTTTTGTTGATGACGGAAGTTCAGACGATACACTATCTGTGCTCAAAAAGCTTCAATCTCAATGTCTGTACAATGTCTGTGTTCTTTCGCTAAAGCATAATTCCGGGAAATCCGAAGCAGTGCGTCAGGGCATGTTGTTCGTTTACAATAATTTTGATGTATCCCATCTGGGATTTCTGGATGCAGATATGGCCACTACTATTGAAGAATGGCTCCAGATGGCAAGATACAAGCAGGATTTTCCGCAATATGGTGCCATCGTAGGCAGCCGTATCC
>JAHHJQ010000112.1 GCA_018680005.1 Bacteroidia bacterium
ATCGGAAGGTCGTATCCAATTATTTTTCTTCAGTTTTTTATACCCATACCAGACGGCAGCACCTTCCGGAGAAAGAAATAAGCCCTCTCTACCAGCAAATTCCTCAATACCTTCCCGTATCTCGTCATCGGTCACTGCTATCGCTGTTCCCTGGCTATCATATAGGGTTTTCATTATCATACGATCTGCAAAAGGTGAAGGCACTCGGAGTCCGTTGGCTATAGTAAACACAGGATCCTTGTATGGCGTAATACTTGATTGGCCACCTTCGAATGCTTGCACAACAGGGTCACATCCATCTACTTGGACCGCAACCATCCTTGTTGGAATCACATCAATCCAACCCAAGGAGAGCATTTCATAGAATGCTTTCCAGATTCCCAGCAGTCCTGTACCTCCTCCAGTTGGATAGATGATCACATCGGGGAGGATCCAATTCAACTGTTCTGCAATTTCATAACCCATGGTCTTCTTACCTTCCAGCCGGAAGGGTTCTTTCATGGTAGAAATATCAAACCAGGAACCATCATTGTGCTTTTGCATCAAGCGGCCTGCATCGGAAATGTCACCTTTCACTTTCGTGACTTGTGCCCCCATGATCTCACAATCCATCTGAAACACCTCTGGCGTTTCATCAGGCATAAAAATATGAGCCTCTATACCCGCTTTAGCACAATATGCACTCAAAGCACTTCCGGCATTGCCAGCGGTTGGAATACATATAGCTTTCACTCCCAATTCTTTAGCTTTGCTTACTGCCATACTTAGGCCTCTGGCCTTGAATGAACCTGTAGGATTTCCTGATTCGTCCTTGACCCACAGCTTTTCCTGATGGTAATCTGCTCCTAGCTTAAAAAGCTCGATCAAAGGTGTATCACCTTCACCTAGTGAAACCTGATTCATTGGATCATTGAGCGGCAAAAATCGATGATATCGCCACATGGAATTTAGGTTTTTTTGAATCTGATCTTTTGGATCGGATGGTTCCAGATCAAATCGGGCGATCAGTGGTTGGTCATCCTTAGAACAGTAGGAATTGATTAAGGTTGGATCATAAGATTGACCACATTGGTGACACTCAAGTCCAACATACCGGGTCATTGTCAAGGTATCTATTTTCATTGGCGCGAGTATTAGTATCTTCTGATACTCTAATATACGCGTAAATCAACCGATAGGCTTCGATTCCTATGCACAAATCCGGTAAATAAACTATTGAAATTGAGGCTTAGTTATTATGCGATTGCCACAATACATTCATGATCCACCATTTCCCATCTATTTTGGCCAGATGAAAATAATCGATACCCCATTCGGCGACCAGTTTTCCAGTAGCGGTCTTGTCATGAATGTCATAAATTTCAATTTCCTTGGGCGAAAATTCATTGGCCTGTTTGCCATCTTTATTCCAGGTAGCTGCAAGATCCTTGAGCTCCATGAAATTCATATCCATATTATCTCGATAGTCATTCTCCTTTTCATCAAACCAGTACCCGCGTTTGCGCAGTTCCTTGTGTACACTTTTTTCGATCCTGGATGGCTCTACGAGATATAGTCCTTCCACATAATCCAAAATGGCTGATTGAACTCCCTGATAATCATCATTGTATTCCGGGAGAACAGGTGTTTGTGCAAATGATGCACTCACCGCGATAAAACTGATTAAACAGAATGTGGAAAATAACTTTTTCATTTTCGATTTATTTGGAATTATGAAATTACCGAATGCCGGGTTAACTACAAGTTAATAAAAATACTATGTAGGTTATATCTATCTAGTTCGTATTTCACAATTCCTTAATATCTAAGACCTTGACTCACCTATCAACAATTGAAGTGTAGTAGCCATGAATCTTAGTGCATCAGAATACCTGTATTGGATTTAGCCGGCGAGAGTTTTTAATGCAATTACAAACTGATCCAATTCCTTGGTCGTGGTATACACATTAGGTGTGATACGACACCCCTGCACTCCACTTTCATTGATAGCCACCGTCCAGATCCGATGCTCTTTTAGTAATCGTTGTGCCATTTCGGCCGGCTCCATTCCTTTTATACCCACATTAGCGATGGCACATGACCTGTGTCTATCGGTAGGTGTATTCACTTGAATTCCAGGATATTCTCGGACCTGATCTGTCCAATAGTTTTGCAGGTATCTTAATCGTGCTTCTTTCCGTTCAGCACCAATAAGATTATAGTATTCAACAGCATTGGCAATAGCCAGATCTGTGTGTACCGGATGCGTACCTGTATGATTTAGATTTTTAATGTTCCCCGGATCTCCAGACCAGGATGCAAAAACGGGCCAGATGTCCTTGGCCTTTCCTTTTTTGACATAAAGCAGGCCTGCACCCAACGGTACGCTCATCCACTTATGCAAACTCGAACCATAATAATCACAACCCAGGTCATTGATATCAAAAACAATATGTCCAAAGGCATGTGCGCCATCTACCATGACATCCACACCACGAGCATGCGCCATATCGCAGATCTTTCTGACCGGAAGAATATGGCCCGTTATATTGATCAAATGACAGATCATTAACAAACGCGTCTTGTCGGTAATCGCCTTTTCATAAGTCTCTACGATCTCAGCATCTGACTTCGGATGTATGGGTACCTGTACGACTTTGTTTACCATGCCAAAGCGATGGGCCATAAACTTGAATTGATTGCGCATGGCACCATAATCATGAACCGCATAGACCGCCTCATCACCTGGTTTCCAATCATAGCCGCTGATCACGATGTCCAGTGACTCAGTTGTGTTTCTGGTAACCACCACTTCGTCATGTCCGGCATGCATCACATCGGCCAGCAATGTAGCCATATGGTCTTTGTTTTGACCCTGGACGGTCCGCATATACCAGGATCCTTCATAATTCACCCGTCTTGCATGATGAATAAAATGCTCCAGCGTTTCTTGTGGAACAAAACAATAGTAGCCATTTTCCAAATTGATATATTCGGACTTGAGTCTGTAGCCACTCCGAATCCGGGCCCAAAAATCTTCGTCTTTGGCTACCTCAATTGGTGACAAGTGGGCTATCTCTGCGGTCCATTTAGAAATATTCTTGAACAGTGGCGATGACATACTGAGTCCCACCACGCCTTTTAGAAATTGACGTTTGTCCATAAAGGTGCTATTTGATGAAGAAGAGTTTTTATGCAATAATCTACTTCATCCAAAATAACAAGAAACTGAAAGTTTAGAAGGATTAGGTCGGAGAATCTGAGATGTCCTAAAAACACAATAGGGAATCCAAATAAATTTGAATTCCCTATTCACCTTATAACTTCCTGGTAAAAAACTATAAGATGCCAAGCTACTGACACGAAGGCTTCTTCAGAACCGAAAATTGCGCGAAGCAATCTGAAAGGTTTCGAATATTGCTAATTTGATCCTGAACTTATCCCAATGTTCAAGGGTTAAGCGAACAAATTTCAAAATCAGACTTCAAACTCACAGCCCACCTTTGTGGTATGCCTTTTATCTCTCACTTGAGATCCCAAAGATAATTTTTGAATCTATGCTTTCCGGTGACTTTGGTCAATAACAGTATTGATTATTATCAACATCATCTATTTCTTCTCCATCCAAAGATTTCTAACTCTTCCGTTGGATACTTTGATTCCATGCACCTCTCCATTTTGCCATCGTACGACTTTGATATCGCGTATTGGAAAAGCCTCACTCACAATTTGGCTTCTTGAAATGACATAAGCCTTCATCGTGCCATGTCGCTGATGATGAATAAACAACTTTCCATCCTTAACAGACATTTGATACTCTGTATCTAATTCGGGGCTGTAATAGGCACCAACGAGTTTGTCCAGTTCTGCGGGCTTTTGAGCATTCATATCCATTTTTACACCTGAGAATCGTTCATCCCCACGAAGGCCAACAATACGATCTGGGTCTTTTGATCTGCTTTTTAGAATATATACCGTCAATGCCGCATCAGCAACAAAATATGAGGAATCCGATGCAGCAGTCAACTCAAGAACTGGAGTTTCACCTGGAGCATGCAACATCATTTTCCCATCTTCGCTATATATTTTCACCTCTAACCCATCTACTAAATAATTACCAACCACAGCCTCAAATGCAGATGGATCTATGCTAGCTGCTTCATTCAAATGTTTGATTCTTGATAAAGGGTTTGGCGCTGCAGGCTCCAGGTGTTCCTCAAGATATTGGTCCATAACCTTGCGATTAACACCTCCAGCATTGGCTGACGAAAAATTGGTAATCACAATAAATCCAACATCCTGATCGGGAAAATAGGTCAAACCAGCTCGATAACCACCTATGGATCCTCCATGTGCAAAAATCGGTTGACCGCGATATTCCCGAACACCTATACCCAATGCATAATTTAAAGTATCACCACTGGTCAGGATCCCTCTTTCCGTTAATCGCTGAATGCCCTGTTTACCGCCGAGTTTTCCAGTATTGAAATTATGTGACCACTTGGCCAGATCTCCGATAGTAGTATAGATATTACCATTGCCCATATAAGTCCAAAAAGCCTTGGGTTGGATAAAGTGCCCATCATCCTGTAAGTTGTATGAAGTGGCTGTGTTCTGATGAACTATGGTCATATCTTCTCGATATGAGGTATTATTCATACCTAAAGGATCAAAAATATTTTCCTGCGTCCAATCCTTAAAATCCTGTCCAGTGACGCGTTCAACGATGTAGGTTGCTAAAACAAACCCGGTGTTACAATACAGGTATTCAGATCCCACCGGAAAATTGAGTTCTTTCTGATAAGATATAAACCTTAATAAATCATCATTGGTCATGGAGTCTCCTGTACGCCATCCTGCCATCGCAAGGAGATTTTGAAAATTGCGAAGTCCACTTATATGATTCAAAAGGTGTCGTATGGTAATTGTATTGCCAAAGTCTGGTACTTCCGGTAGATACTTTCGAATGTCATCGTCTATAGACAACTTGCCCTCTTGCTCCAAAAGTACTATAGCGTATGCCGTAAACTGTTTTGAAACAGAAGCGATATTGAAAATTGTTTCTGTCGTATTGGGGACTTCATACTCCAGGCTGGCCATGCCATAGGCTTTACTAAATATCAACTCTCCCTTATCCACGATTCCCACAACACCTCCGGGCCCATCAGACTTCCAATGTGATGTGATTTCATCAACTTTTTTCTCAAGGTCATCTGGTTGGGCAATGACCAATGCAGGAAACACAAGAAGCATCACAAGGATCCTGCAATGAAGCAATAACAAAGACTTTAGTTTCATAATCAAACAAACTGATGTAGTCAAAAAGATAGGAAATGAAAGTTGGAATATATTGCTTAAAATGAAAAAAGCATTTCAATCCAGGATCAAAATGCTTTTGTGTGGTTGCTTCTCTGCAAGGGCAAAGTTCTGATCAACCACCCAATTTCAGTGCTCCGACAACGCCGCCAGAAAGTGCAAAAAATGCCAGTGCATATCCTGCGTCGATAAGGAAAAGTTTTAGTGACTTTTTTTGATACAAATAGTTGATTGCCACTAGAGGAAGGGCGAAGGAAAGTGCGGTCATTCCGCCGTGAAAGGCACCATGAGTAAATGTCTGTTCGGCGACATCGTGATAATTCATATAGGTACTTAATCCAAAGGCAATCCAGCACATCATGACAAATGACAACCCGTGGGTGATAGCCATTCCAGACTGTGCCTGTTCATCTGTAATTCCAGATTCAGCTTGCCAGGCCTTACCAAAAAGTGCTGTGTACCAGAGAAATCCAAGAGCAAATGCGGCCAAACCGCCAAGAATAGGTTCTAGATATTGCATTGTTTTTCGTTTTGTTTGATACCAAATTATGAAAAAGAGTTGGAGTCTTAAGGATTTTTGAGCTTAGAACTATTGTATTGAAAACCTAACAACCTATATCAGCACCACTTTTCCAGGCTGTTATCGTGCGCTTTATAAACTCTCCGATTTGGGTTTTTTCAAGATCCAGGGTTTTATTCAATCGCAAACAACCTTTCCCACGATTGATACCTTCTAAAAGGGTTCCGTCGACATCAATTTTATCTGCATTGCCCACATAAAGACCTACAAAATGTTTCTGTGCGTTGAGGTGACAGATCACACCGTCTTTGTCCGAATAGGATAACATCTTATATTGAATGACTTCCAGGAGATCTGGGTCTGCTTCGAAAAGCATTGCACGTAATCTCAATAGTTTTTCTTTGCGCCAGTCTTCCTCCAGTGCATCAAGGTATTCTTCGGGTGATGTGACATCGTATTGCATGAGAAATGATATTGAATGGATGATCTCTTACGTCCAGGCTGCAGAGATTAATAATGAGTGAATGGGTGAATGATTGAGTTTTGAGTTTTGAGTTTTAGCGATAAATGTATAAGGGATAGTACTCTCCCTTTCTGAAGTGATCTTTTCCTCTCGGGAGTCGAATAAATGCATCTGCCTTTGTCAAATTTGTCAGATCTCCGGACCCGCGACCTTTCTGTGGCGTTGCTAATATTTCTCCCTCTTCACTATAATTGAGTTGCACTTCATGAAAATAAGTAAGATCCGGCTTAAAAAGAATATCGCCATTTAACCTGGCTACAGGATGTTGATTATCACGATTACCTGAACAACGAGATAGCCAATCCAGCACATACACCTGCAAACACATAAAGGACGAGACAGGATTACCAGGCAAGGCAAACACCGTGGCTCCCTGATCACGTGTCCCAAACCACAATGGTTTTCCCGGCCGTTGGGCAACCCGGTGAAAATGTTGACGGACGCCGCACTCTTTTAAGGCAGCCGGTAGATAATCGTATTTTCCTTTAGAAACACCTCCACTAAGAATGATCAAATCATATACATCCAAATATTGCTGCAACTTCAGTACAATCTCTTCCTTCTGGTCATGCAGATGATCGGTATCAACCCTAAGCCCCAGGTGATTGAGTGTTGCTTGCATCCGATACACATTACCTCTTCTTATTTGATGTGGAGCCGGTGTTTCATCGATCTCTACAAGTTCGTCTCCCGTCGATATAATGATTGTCCGGGGCTGGCGGTAGACCACGATCTCACTTTTTCCTATCGAGGCCCCGATACCAATTTCAGCAGGTGACAATTGGGTTCCGCTGGCTACGACCAGTTTATTTTTCTTAATGTCCTCACCTTTCCAATGAATGTTTTTATTTTTTTGAAGGTCAATATGAATAGTTGCATATCCATCTTCAATGGAAAGGTCTTCATATCGCACGATGGTATCAGCACCATTTGGACAAACCGCACCCGTCATGATTTCAAAACAAGTGCCGGGATCATCCAGTGTCGCCTGCGGATCACCAGCAGCGACGATTCCCTCGACCTTGAGCTTATCTCTGCCTAGTGCACCTGCATAGTTGATGGCGATCCCATCCATAGTCACCCGATCATAGGGAGGCAGATCTCTGTCAGTATACCAATCTTCATTCAGGACTCTTCCAATACCCCGACTGAGTGGAATTGTCTCCTGACCAAAAGATCTCGCACTATCCATGATAATCTTATGTGCCGCTTCAAAACTGATCATTTTCATATTTCTTTGCTTCCCGGATTGAGAAAAAGAAAGGTAGAAAGATTATTCTTGTGAACTAAAATATATTCAGAACATTCTTTGGTTTGTGAACCATGAAGGAGATAGAAAAGATCATACAAGCCTATGACCAGATCCACTGGGATAAGGAGAAAGCAGCGTTAGGTACAGTTGTCAAAGTTGAGGAATCAGCGTATAGGCGTATCGGTGCAAGAATGCTCGTTAGTAGTCTCGGTCATTGGGTAGGCGGTATTAGTGGCGGATGTCTTGAAGGGGATGCCCTCAAACGGGCACAAATAGCTATCAACAAAAACCAAAGTTCTATAGTCGTCTATGACACAATGGATGACGACAGTCATCAGATCGGTGTCGGTCTTGGATGTAACGGAAGAATTGAAGTGCTATTCACGCCAATCAACCGAGGTGATCCTAAGAACCCTATCGAGTACCTGAGATCGATCACGGCAACGAGAAAGACCAGGATTCTTCTCCAGGTATTAAGCAATGATGCTATAAAAAATGATATGCTTGGATCCTTCTTTCCTTTAGACCAGATTAGCAA
>JAHHJQ010000122.1 GCA_018680005.1 Bacteroidia bacterium
AAGCACTATACACCGGAAGACATTACCGGTAAAAACGTTGTTGTAGTGGCTAATCTGGCACCAAGAAAGATGATGGGGGTTTTATCCGAAGGCATGGTACTGATGGCTGAAGATAGCGAGGGTAACCTCAATTTAATCAACACCGATGACGATGATTTTGGAAGCGGTCTGCCAATAAGTTAAGCTATGAAAAAAATAATCCTGACATGCTGGTTTTCAGTAATCATGCTTTTGAGCATGTCTGGTCAGGAATTGACATCTTCTTCTCAGGTATCCATACTGACATGTGGTCCTGGTCAAGAATTGTATGCACTGTTTGGTCATACAGCCATTCGTGTTTGGGATCCTGCACAAAGGATTGACAAAGTATATAACTATGGTTTATTTGATTATAGCAAACCCAACTTCATGTTCGACTTCGTCCGTGGTGAGACGCAGTATATGCTGGGGGCGACTACCTATGGACGCTTTCTTCGGGAATATGAATACTACAAACGTTATGTATATGAACAGATCCTCGATCTTGATCTGGACAAACGCAACGAATTCTATCAATTCCTGGAGAACAATTTGAAACCAGAGAATCGCGAATATCTCTATAACTTCTTTTATGATAATTGCTCGTCAAGGGTTAAGGAAGGCATCGAAGATCACCTACCCGATTTTACTTATCAGGATGTCCCTTCCCGTGCAGTCACGTATAGACAATTGCTGGATGAATACACGATAGGACGAGAATGGACAGATTTTGGAATTGACCTGATCATTGGGGAACCAGGAGATTCTATCGCCAATCACGAAGCACAGATGTTTTTGCCGGAATACGTGATGGCACATCTGAGAAGACTCAAAAGCCCCGATGGAAGATCTGTTGTCAAACATGAACAAAGCGTATTGATCTTTGACCGGATTAAAGGAGAATCATGGTGGGTGACACCGAAGTTGGTTTTTTCGATTTTGCTGCTGCTGGAATTTCTAATGTTTATTTTCCCCAAGTCATTCCATCGCAAGTTTGTAAAGGTCTATGATCTCTCCTGGTTTGTGGTCGTATCCCTTGCTTCTCTATTATTGCTATTTATGTGGACCACAAAACACAACGCCTGTCATGACAACTGGAATCTATTGTGGTTGAGTCCTTTGTTTATTCCTTTTTCTATCCTTCAATTTTCAAAGACCGGCGATTGGAATCGACGTGTGGGTATTTCGGTATTGGGTATGTTGATACTGACGCTTCTTTTTTGGAGCTGGTGGCCACAAAGATTGCCTGAAACCGCTATTTTGATTATTGGTCTTTTATTTTTTAAAGTGCTGCGTAATAGTTTGAGAAAGACGATTGATATTAGAGATTATTTGCAACGTTAAAACCATTCCTTTTGAGAATTGCTTTGGCTATACTATTACTTTTTGGTACAAGTCAGGTTTGGAGCCAAGATGTCTTCCATTATAATCAAAACATTTCAATTACTCAATTTGAGAATATTGACTCAGGCCATTTGGAATGTATTATTCCTTATTCCTATGCTGAGCGACAAGCCATTATCAATTACAACTTATCTATTAAGCCTGATACCATTGTAGCCAGAGACAATAACCTGATTGGCCGATGGGATATCCATAATTTTAAGTTATTCAGCGAACTGAGTATTTCTGCCAATTTAATTGTTCAAAAATTTAATTGGGGCATTTCAAAAAACATTCCAGGCCTAATAATTTCAAAAGAAGATTTGAATCTATACTTGAATCTCAAATTTAAAAACAAAGAACCATATAGGGAATTATTTGAAGTGGCCAGCAATCTAAAATCCAGCAGCCCTGAAGAAACACTTTTGAATATTTATAGTTTTTTAAAAGTTCGAAACAAACAATTGAGATCATTGACCAATTTATTTCCTTCAAAAGCCAAAAGGGAGATTCTTTTTGTATCACTTTGTCGTATCAATAATATACCTTCTCGAATAACACAGGCAATAAACAGTGACCAAAATCCCTCGATCATCAAATATATAATTGAGGTTTTCATCAATAATCATGGCTGGATCCCAATTGATATATCCAATTTGAAAAAAGATTCTTCTATAAAAAATAAGCCTTCTGAATCTTTAGTTTATTTATCCTATGACAATCCTCAAAAATTATACAGATGGAAACTATTTGGTTCAAAACCCAACTTTAAAATTGAAACCTCTTATGAATTGACTAATAATTTGGATATATTATATTTAGAAGCATTTAATCTATACAATTTAAACGAATTAGGTAAATCATTAACAATTTTCAAACGCCTCCACAAAAGAGCACCGAAAGACTATGATATTTCCACTATGATCGGTGCAATACATTCCAGAGCTAATCAAAAAATACTTGCCCAGGAATATTTAAGTAAAGCCATGCAATTGGCCCGGTACGATGATGAAAGATGTACTGTAAATTATGCTTATGCAAATTTTCATGCACGACAAGGAAATGAAAATCTTGCCTTATCCTACCTTCGAAAAGCATTAGAAAAATGCTGGTTCAGTTATGAATCTGTATACAACGATATTGATCTGCAAAAACTTAAGAAAAATTCAAAATTTATCAGATTAATCGACACCTTACAAAAGGATATATTTTTTGTGGCGCCCAATTAGTATATTAACTATTTGGCCACGAAATGAAGTTTCCATAACTTCCTTAATTAAATATTCTTCAACCCTCAAAACAATTCGAATATGCCTATCAACTGGTACATGTATTTTGTAGCTGCTTTAATTCCAATGGTCATAGGTTCTGTATATTACCACCCAAAATTAACAGGTAATGCCTGGATGAAAGTCAATGGTTTTACAGAAGAATCATTGAAAGAAGGGAATATGCCCGTAATCTTGGGTGTATCCTTTTTATTATCTATTCTATTGGCCTTTATGATCGGAAATTTTTCGGTCCACCAAAGTGCTCTGATTGGGTTGCTGGCTCCGGAAATTTTTGAAACTGGAAGTCAGGCCCAACAGGATTTCAATCAATTTATGAACTCCTATGGTGATCGTCATCGTAGCTTTACACATGGGATAGCACATGGCATGACCGCAGCAGTATTCATAGCCCTACCCTTGATTGGGATTAATGCTCTGTTTGAAAGACGAGGCGGAAAATACGTCTGGATCCACTTTGGATACTGGCTAATCACATTAGCACTTATGGGAGGTTTGCTTTGTGCAACATTGAAGTATGGACCAATGAACTAGATGTAGTGAGGTCGCATGATTTTCAGCGATCAATCTTCTTCATCACTTTGTTCTTTGCCTCGATCCTTCAATCGCCGAGCATCGCGAAGTGCCTTGGTCAGAATAAATTCTATCTGACCATTGACACTGCGAAATTCATCGGCCGCCCATTTTTCGACGGCTTTCATCGTAGTTTCATCGATGCGAAGGACAAATTTTTTCTTGCTCATACATCATGCGTGTAGGGTACCTGCATTAACTACTGGTGTGGCATCTCGATCTGAGCAGAGTACAACCATGAGATTGCTAACCATAGTGGCCTTCTGGTGATCGTCGAGATCAATAAGTTTCCTTTTCGATAACTGAGTAATGGCATTGTCGACCATGCCCACTGCACCTTCGACAATTTTCAATCTGGCGGCTATAATGGCTTCGGCCTGTTGTCTTTTGAGCATTACCGCGGCAATCTCCTCAGCATATGCCAGATATCCAATGCGTGCTTCCAATACTTCAATACCAGCTATATTCAATCGATCGTCCAATTCCTTTTCAAGGTCTTCGTTAATGATATTTACACCACTTCTCAATGTCACTTCCTCCTGCTCGTCATCAAAATTGTCATAAGAGTACAAGCCAGCCAGTTTTCTTACCGCCGCGTCTGTCTGAACACGAACAAAACTTTCATAATTGTCCACATCAAATGCTGCCTTGAATGTCTCGTTTACTCTCCATACCAGGATGACAGATATCAATATCGGATTACCCCTTTTGTCATTCACCTTTACACGGTCCGAATCAAAGTTTCGTGCTCGAAGTGAAATACTTCTTTTCATGATAAATGGAATGACCCAAAAGAATCCATTATTCCGAACAGTACCTACATACTTACCAAACAAGGTCAATACCCGGGATCCATTGGGGTATACAAGGAAAAAACCTGGGATAATAAAAAGAAAACAAACGAATCCGATAAGCATATAGATCGGCCCCATTTCGTTGAATGCTGCATAAATTAAATAACCAGCAAGACCCAATGCTATAATGGCCATCAAATAACCATTGACCGGACGATAATCTTTTTGTGCCATAATATTGATATTTAAATGATAGCATAATGATAGCACTATTTTAAAAAATGAACAAGACGATACGCGCAATAGCACCAGATCTTCGACGAATGGCACGAAAAGGGCCTATAGCCTTTTGATTTCCGATGATTATTGCAATGTATTGACAGGGATACTATCTATGTCCCTATAAGGAATAGAAGAGCGAGATCCTGTGTAATCGTGAGTCTACACCGGATATGCAGTACAATTTTGATGCAAAAGAAAAGATGAACGAATGCTTTCTACATACTTCTGCGGTACTGACCCCCGACTTCAAATAATGCGTTGGTGATTTGTCCCAATGAACAATATTTGACGGTTTCCATTAGCGTTTCAAACACATTTTCGTTATCGACTGCTGCCTTCTTTAAGCGTTCGAGTATCTCCCTGGCCGGTTCTTCCATTGCCTGATGCAATTGTTGAAGGTTTTCGATCTGTGTCTCTTTTTCTGCTGTTGTGGCGCGAATGACTTCCTCAGGAATGATGGTAGGTGATCCTTTGGAGGAGAGAAAAGTATTAACACCGATAATTGGATATTCACCTGTATGTTTCAGCGTCTCATAATAGAGTGATTCTTCTTGTATCTTACTTCGTTGATACATTGTCTCCATTGCTCCCAGCACGCCGCCCCGTTCAGTGATCCTGTCAAATTCTGTCAAAACTGCTTCTTCCACCAGGTCCGTCAATTCTTCAATAATAAATGCCCCTTGTAAGGGATTTTCATTTTTGGCTAATCCGAGCTCATGATTGATAATCATCTGAATGGCCACTGCTCTTCTTACACTTTCTTCTGTGGGTGTTGTAATAGCTTCATCATACGCATTCGTATGAAGAGAATTACAATTGTCATAAATGGCATATAGCGCCTGCAAAGTAGTTCTGATATCATTAAAATCGATCTCCTGTGCGTGCAACGAGCGCCCTGATGTCTGAATATGATATTTAAGTTTTTGAGAGCGTTCGTTAGCCCCATACTTATATTTCATCGCCTTAGCCCAAATGCGTCTGGCAACGCGGCCGATCACCGCATACTCCGGATCGACACCATTTGAGAAAAAGAAAGACAGATTGGGTGCAAAATCATCGATGTGCATACCACGGGCCAGATAATACTCCACAAAAGTGAAACCATTGGAGAGGGTAAATGCCAGTTGAGATATCGGATTGGCGCCAGCTTCTGCTATATGATAACCCGAAATGGATACTGAATAGAAATTTCTGACCTTATTATCGATAAAGTACTGCTGAACATCGCCCATCAACTTGAGAGAGAACTCAGTAGAAAAAATACAGGTATTCTGAGCCTGGTCCTCTTTGAGTATATCTGCCTGAACCGTGCCTCTGACCGCCTGGAGTGCTTTCGCTTTGAGGTCTGCATAGATACCAGGTTCCAAAACCTGATCACCCGTCAAGCCAAGTAGCATTAAACCTAATCCTTCATTACCTTCCGGGATCTCGGCATTGTAGTGCGGCCGCGAAAGTCCACGATCATCGTATAGTTCTTTCAGTTTGGATTCAACTTGCGATTCCAACCCATATTCTATGATATAGCGTTCGCATTGTTGGTCAATGGCTGCATTCATAAAAAATGCACAAATCGTTGCTGCCGGACCATTGATCGTCATAGACACCGATGTCTTTGGATCACAAAGATCAAATCCGGAGTACAGCTTTTTCGCATCATTGAGCGAACTGATATTCACTCCCGAATTGCCCACCTTTCCGTAGATATCCGGACGATGATCAGGATCATTGCCGTATAAGGTCACGGAATCAAATGCCGTCGACAGTCTTTTTGCAGGCATACCCAATGACAGATAATGAAATCGTTTATTCGTCCTTTCCGGACCTCCTTCACCTGCAAACATCCTGGTAGGATCCTCTCCTTTTCTCTTAAAATGAAATACCCCGGAAGTGAATGGAAACTCACCAGGCACGTTCTCTTGTCTTATCCATCTGAGGATTTCTCCCCAATCCCTAAATTTTGGTAAGATTACTTTCGGGATCTTGTTTTGGGAGAGCGAAAGTGTAAAATTCTCAACAGTAATATCCTTTCCTCTTACCTGATAAGTGAAGGAATCTGCCCTGTAGGCTTTTCTTCTTTCAGGCCAGCGCTGTAATTCCTCCTTATTTTCTTTCGAGATCTCCTGTTCGAGATCTGAATACTTCTTCTGTAAAACGCCGGACACATCTCCATCTTCCGCGCTATCCATTAGGTTAATCGAATTTTTCAGACTGTACAAATTGGAAGCTACACGGCTCTGTTCAAAGACTTCATCATCATATCTCCGAATCGTTTCCGTGATCTCCGAAAGATACCGGACCCGCGCAGGAGGTATGATATATTGTTTTTCGCTTTCTCCTTTTGCCAGCATACTCTCGTATGTTTCTCCATATAGTTTGGACATCAGCACATCAAAAAGCTGATTGACACCGGGATCATTAAATTGTGAAGCAATTGATCCGATGACGGGCATCCCCTCTACTGGCTTATCCCAAAGATCATGGTTACGCTGATATTGTTTCTTGACATCGCGCAATGCATCCTGAGCCCCACGTTTATCAAATTTGTTGATAGCGATCACATCAGCAAAATCCAGCATGTCTATCTTTTCAAGCTGCGAAGCGGCTCCAAACTCAGGGGTCATCACATATACGGATAAATCTGCATGATCGACAATTTCTGAATCCGACTGTCCGATACCTGAGGTTTCCAAAATGATCAGATCAAAGCCTGCGTGTTTCATGATGGATATTGTCCCATCGATGTGTTTGTTCAATGCCAGATTATACTGTCTGGTCGCCAGAGACCGCATAAAAACCTTGTCGCTGGCAATGGCATTCATTCGGATACGATCGCCCAGTAATGCCCCTCCAGTCTTTCGTTTTGATGGATCCACAGAAATAATCGCCAATTTTTTATCAGGGAAAGTGTGGAGAAATCGGAGGACCAATTCATCTACTAAACTGGACTTCCCTGCTCCACCGGTCCCTGTAATTCCCAACACCGGAATTTTGATATCTCCGATAGAAGTCTTTAGATCCGCCAACCATTCTTTGTTTTGCTCTGGATAGTTTTCTACCGCAGATATCAGTCTGGCAATATGTCGATATGTGGATTCTATAGATTTCTCCTGACCAAGCCGGTTGATTTGACCATTTAATTTTTCTCCTACCGGAAAATCACATTTTTCTAAGAGATCATTGATCATTCCCTGCAAGCCCATTTCTCTGCCGTCATCCGGCGAATAAATCCTCGTGATGCCATATTGATGAAGATCCTCGATCTCAGTGGGTAAAATGGTTCCTCCTCCTCCTCCAAATATTTTGATGTGGTCAGCTCCTTTTTCCTTAAGCAGATCATAGGCATATTTAAAAAATTCGTTGTGACCGCCTTGATAGGAAGTTATAGCAATACCCTGCACATCCTCCTGAATCGCAGCATCCACGATTTCATGAACAGGTCGATTGTGACCAAGGTGAATGACTTCAGCACCAGATCGCTGGATGATACGACGCATAATATTGATGGCTGCGTCATGACCGTCAAACAAAGAGCCGGCTGTGAGAATTCTGATTTTGTTCTTGGCTTGGTAAGGCTGGATTTTTTCCATGATCGCATCATTTATGAGGAAGAATTACAAAATTAGCAATTTTGACTAAATTTTGTTTAATTATGCTAATCAGAGTATATTTATCGTGTATCCTGAATCATGATAAGATACAAAGAAAGATGGTTGGATTGCTGGAAAGTTGAATCAAAAAACTAGTGCATCGTTGAGTACGAAAACAAAAAATAAGATTATTCAAGAAGCCAAGTTGTTATTCAACAAGGAAGGCTATGGTGCTCCGACACTCTATCAACTGTCCCAGGTGATCGGTATAAGTCGTGGAAATCTGACCTATTATTTTAAGGACAAAGAAGTGTTGCTGCTCAGTATCGTAGATAAAATGTGGCAGAAATATGAAGCCTTAATGGCCCGGACGACACAGCACCCTTCCTGGGAAAGCACCAATAACTCAACACTAGCGTTTCATGCATTGCAGAAAGAGTACACATTTATTTTCTTTGACAAGCAGATCCTCAATGTTCCGGAAGTCAGGGATCAGATCATCCGAATCCGTGATCATCACATCCAATGGCAGATGTCTATTATACGTTTCTCGATTCGTATCGGCAACATGAAACCAGAAATCATCAAAGGCACTTATGACAATCTCTGCAAAACGATATGGACTGCTTCCTTTTTCTGGCTGATGTCAGATGTATACAAAGAAGATCCATTAGATAAAGATTGGGGACGTTATGTCTGGTCCATCATTCTACCCCATTTCACAGAAAAGGGTGTAGATGCTTTCCGCAATCATTTTGGTGAAGCATACTTCAATTCACTGGGCAAGCCCTTTGAAGCATTTGAGACAATGGGATTTGGATTGTAAAAATTCGCTAATTATGCTTGGTGGTAATCTTGATTACACCATTCACACCACGAAATCCATAAGATGCTAATTGATCTGTACGCTTGAGGACCTCGATCCTTACGATATCATTCGGATCTATAAAATGGTAGACATCTGAATATTCCGTCATCTGTCTTCCGTCTACAATAAAGAGTGGAGATTGCAGATTGCTAAAAGAATTGATACCTCGAATATAGATCTTCGCAGTCGCACCATTACCCTGTACACGTACACCTGCATTCTTCTTGATACGAATAGTAAGGTCCAATGACTGTTCAGTGTCTTCCAGATCTCTTTCGGCCTGCAACTTGTCTGGATCGTATAATTCTGACCTGCTTGATGTACTGCATGAAAATAGGAAGGCAAGCAGACTCAATAGTAGTAAGAACTGTTTCATAACTTAGTTATTCTCTGTACAAGTTGATTTAAAAACAGCATTATTAAGTCATAAGTTGCATTTTTTCATGTAAGGAAAAGGCAAAAAAATACCCCAGCCAAACATTTGACCAGGGTATCTTGGTAAAATACAATTCAATTTTATTTCGAAGGTGGAAGTATCACCTTATCAATTACATGTACAACTCCATTGGAGGCAGATATGTCTGCTGCAGTAACATTGGCACCATTCACGGTTACACCATCGCTACTTACACCAATAGTTACTTTAGCACCATTAACAGTTGATGCCATCATACCATCACTTAAATCTGTAGACATTACCTTTCCAGGCACTACATGATAAGTGAGTATAGATACAAGTGTTTCTTTATTTTCTGGCTTTAGGAGATTTTCTAATGTTCCTTCAGGAAGCGCTGCAAATGCATCATTTGTTGGTGCAAAAACAGTGAAAGGTCCGTCACCTTGCAGTACGTCTACGAGTTCACCTGCCTGAACAGCAGCAACTAGTGTAGAGAGAAATTCTGTGTTGACAGCCAATTCTACGATATTCTTGTCAGCATTAGTTGGCTCTACTTCAACAGCATTGTTGTTCATGAATCCGAAAGACATCAAGGCTGCGATGAATAGTGAGGTTAAAGTCATTTTGAAAATATTTTTTTGTTATTGAATGGGTGTATAACTCAGATATAAATGTTTTGTTCAATGTTTTGAAAAAATAATTAAACAAAATTTTTTAATCAACTTTGTTTATGACTTAATCAAAGCCCAAGTATGCACCCGGAAGTACCGTTCATAACAAATTCAACTCAATCAAAAATGAATAGCATCATGACCAAAACTATTTTTATCTGCTTATACTTCATTTGCATCCTCTGTTCTTGTAACACCACCCCCGATCCTGCACAGATAGACAAATGGAAACAAGAAATAGTCAACGCCGAACATGCCTTTGCCAAACTAGTCAGTGAAGAAGGTATCCATAAGGGGTTCACCACTTTCGCAGCGGATGATGCAGTACTCATGCGCAATAATCAGTTCATCGCCGGCAAATCAGCCATCGATACATTGTATAATGGAACGAATGCCACCAATCTGCAATGGGCGCCGGATTTTGTGGATGTGTCTGCTTCCGGAGATCTGGGATATACCTATGGATCCTTCACTGTCACTTCAGTTGATTCTACAGGGAATACGATCGAAAATAGGGGTGTATTTCATACGGTATGGCAACGACAGGCCGATGGCACCTGGAAATATGTATGGGATTAAATTTCATAAATGATGTATTTTCCATTCCGCAATTCTTTTATCCTAACCAATATTGAAAAGATGATTAGAATATTTCTTTGTATCACATTGATCGCATTTGGGAACCTAGTGCCGATATCGGCTCAGATTACTACCGTAGACTATCAAAAGGCTGAAGCCATGTTATCTTTTAATACTTCGCCTCTGGTAGATCGCATGAATGTGAGACCTACCTGGGAAAGCGACCAGGTCTTCAACTATCGCAATCTGATCGCGGACGGTATCGAATATATCCGATATGATATTGCATCTAAGAATCGGACAACGTATGCTACCAAAAAAGCACTGGATAATGTGATCACACCATCTGAATCACCCAAATATGACCGTCGCAAGGAGGTGCTCTCCCCTGACAAGACAAAAACGGTTTTTATCAAAGAATGGAATTTATGGATGCGGGATATCACCACCGATAAGGAAACGCAACTGACCTTTGACGGAGAAGAAAATTTTGGATATGCGACCGATAATGCAGGTTGGCGACAGGGTCCAGGACCGATCGTTCTTTGGTCTCCGGACTCAAAAAAGATCGCCACTTTTCAACAAGATCAACGCCATGTATCAGATATGCACCTCGTAACCACCAATGTCGGTGCACCCGAGCTAAAAAGCTGGAAGTATCCCCTGCCACAAGATGAGAAAGTCATTCAGATTTATCGTGTCATCATCGAAGTCGAGGATGCTAAAATGATCAGACTTGACATCCCTTCGGATCCCCGAAGAGGGACACTGTGTGATGATATCTCCTGCTCAGGACAATTTGATGATAACCAGTGGAGTGCCGACGGTAGCCAACTGATGTTTGTCTCCTCATCACGAGATCACAAAATCGCACAATTGCGAATGGCCAATACCCGGACAGGTGAAGTCCGGGAGATATTCAAGGAAGAAGTTGCCACCCAATACGAATCCGGGCAAGGAGCCATCAACTGGAAATACCTCGAGTCGACCAATGAAGTGATTTGGTATTCCGAAAGAGACAACTGGGGACATCTTTATTTATACGACGCCTTCTCAGGTCAGCTCAAACATCAAATCACCCAGGGCGACTGGGTCGTCACAAGACTTAGACATGTCGATGAGGACAACCGAAAACTCTACTTTGAAGCGAATGGTCGCGAGGCAGGTCGGGATCCCTACTATAGCCATTTCTATAGCATCGATATTTCAGGAAAAAATCTAAAACTCCTAACTCCTGAGGACGGGAACCATTCGCTACGATTCTCTCCGAATCATCAATATTTTGTTGATAATTATTCACAGCCAGATGTGCCCCCTGTTTCGGTTCTTCGCGATATGGATGGCAAGCTGATCGCTACGCTGGAAAAGGCAGATATCTCAAGACTTATTGCTTCAGGTTGGCAACCTCCAAAACCGATTAAAGTCAAATCTGATAATGTCCAATGGGATTTATATGGTTTGATGTTTACGCCTTCACATCTTGATCCAAATAAAAAATACCCCATCATCAACTATATCTACCCAGGACCACAGGGTGGTAGCGTTGGTAGTCGTTCCTTCAGACCAACAAGAGGCGATCACCAGGCATTGGCAGAATTGGGATTTGTGGTGGTCGCAATAGATGGCACATGCAATCCAGATCGTTCCAAGGCCTTCCATGATGCCTGCTATGGTAATATGGCCGTGAATACATTGCCTGACCAGGTATCCGCAATGGAACAGTTGGCAAAGCGATACCCATATATCGATCTGGATAAAGTAGGAATTTGGGGACATTCCGGAGGAGGATTTGCCACAGCATCTGCTATGTTCAATTATCCTGACTTTTTTGATGTAGGCATCTCCGAATCTGGGAATCATGATAATCGTAACTATGAGGATGACTGGGGTGAAAGATATATCGGTCTGATGACAGAAACAGATGGTGTCAATAACTATGAACAACAGGCTAATCAGCTGAATGCAGCCAACCTGAAAGGCAAGCTACTTTTGGCTCATGGTGGCATGGATGACAATGTCCCTCCATACAATACCAATCTGGTGGTCGATGCCCTCATAAAAGCGAATAAAGATTTTGATCTGATCATCTTCCCTAATGCAAGACACGGGTTTGGCATGGATACGTTCTATATGATCCGAAAACGCTGGGATTACTTTGTCAAAAATCTGCTAGGACAGGAACCCCCAAAAGAATATAAGATCACTTACAAACCTGATCCGCGATTGAATAGAGTATGAAACGCCACAGGAAAAGATCGACCAAAAAAGGTTGGATCATAGCTACTACCCTGCTCTTTCTTTTTCCAGCTGTATTGGTTCTATTGGTAAGATATACCGACGGGACTATAAGTACAGGCAATAGGATTATTTTGGGATATGACGAATCAAGCGGAAAATTTCAAATTTTAGAGAACATAGCGCATGTCCTGGACGGTATCGATGGTCCTTATATCATCGGAAACGAAGTTATTCGGGTAAACAAAAACAACAAAATTGTACGCAGAAAATTGCGATCCGATAAAATCCGAGTGTCTGTCAATAATATGCGCAAAGATCAATTCGCTCTTGAACTTCAGAATCAAATCAATCCTCCCAAATCTATCTTTGATTTACCTGACAAGATCATAGCAATTTCAGATATCGAAGGCAACTTTGATGGCTTTGTGGGATTCCTGGAAAAAAATAAAGTTATCGATAGCCAATTCAATTGGATCTTCGGTCAAGGACATTTGGTACTGTTAGGTGATTTTGTGGACCGCGGTAATAATGTGCTTCCCGTACTCTGGCTAATTTACAAACTCGAGCAAGAAGCAAGAGATCATGGTGGATGTGTTCATTTCATCCTAGGCAATCATGAGATTATGAACATTCAAGGTGATTTACGCTATGTAGATCAGCGTTACATTGCATTCACCCAAGCCATAGGAAAGTCAGAGACACTTGTAGAAGATTATCAAGAAATATTCTCGGAAAATGCACACCTGGGAAAATGGATGAGAAGCAAAAACGTCATTGAAAAGATCGGTGATTATCTTTTTGTTCATGGTGGCCTTTCACCGGAAATCCTTGAGTATGACCTTACCCTCGAGGAGATCAATCAAATCGTCCGGGATAACATCGACTTGCAACCTCACCAGGAACTGATAGAAGATGAAACAGTAAGTTTCTTAATGGGTGCAAGGGGCCCATATTGGTATCGAGGAATGATAATGGCGCACGAATACTATGATAAGATTGAAGAAGAAGAACTCGATATGATATTGGAAAGATATGGAGCAAGAAAAATAATTATTGGAAACACCATAGTAAGAGATATATCCACAGATTACAATAAAAAGGTGATCCGAATAGATGTCCAACATAGGAAAGAGAGAAATAGTGGATTTACCAAAGGAGTATTAATCGCAGAAGGACAAGAATATCGGATTAATGATTTAGGAGAAAAAAGCAAGCTTTAAAACCACCTTACAGCAAGCTTAAATATGTTATTGTTCAGACTGATTTCCTCTTGAAATTTAACAGAAATAATATTTCATTTATCTGTCAAAATTATATCACATAGTAGAGGGTAAATTCGTTTATTTTATAGCCAAATCATTTGAAAACCGTGTCCTATAAATACGATCATAAAGAAGAATTCTGGAATGTGCTCACCCACGCTTTCGGAATTGTTTTGAGCGTTGCTGCCTTAAGCTTTTTGGTCATCTATTCAAGCCTTTATCTAACTGTCTGGCACATTGTAAGTTATAGTATATATGGTGCCAGTTTGGTGCTATTGTACTCGGCATCAACCGCTTATCACAGTTCAAAAAATCCGAAAATAAGACATCGTCTAAATATCTTTGATCATTCGGCCATCTATCTCCTGATAGCAGGTACCTACACACCTTTGTTATTGGTGACACTGAGAGGTCCTTGGGGCTGGAGTTTGTTTGGTGTAGTTTGGGGCATAGCAATCCTAGGTATCGTCTTTAAGTTATTCTACACGGGCAAGTATAATCGGATCTCTACCTTGGCCTATATTGGAATGGGCTGGATCGCTGTCATTGCAATTCATCCTCTGATTATGAACCTTGCCGTACCTGGTTTGATTTGGTTATTGCTCGGCGGTCTCTTTTACACCGTAGGTGCAGTGTTCTACTTACAAGACAAGATGTCTTATAACCACGCGATATTTCATGTCTTTGTTCTTTTAGGTAGTATCAGCCATTTCCTATGCATCTTCTTGTATGTATGAGGCATATGAGTTCCATGATACCAGCGCTTCCACCAACGCACCATTTTCCATATCTTTACATGCTCAAAAATTGGATGCTCCATGTAAAGTCATCCTCACTAAGCAAGTAAGATGAAGCATAATGATATCGAGATCATGGCCCCGGTTGGATCCTATGAATCACTAATGGCAGCTTTGAAGGCAGGTTGCGGCGCAGTCTATTTTGGCGTAGAGCAACTCAACATGAGAGCACGATCGTCGATCAACTTCACGACAGAAGATCTTAAAGAAATCAGCAGAAGATGTAAAGCATACGATGTCAGGACTTATTTGACATTGAATACGATCCTATATGACCACGATATCCGGTTGATGAAGACGATTGTTGATCAGGCTAAGGAGAGTGGCGTTGACGCCATTATTGCTTCCGATCATGCGGTGATGTCCTATTGCAAATCTATTGGCATGCCGCTCCACATTTCCACACAAAGCAATGTTACGAATATTGAGACCGTAGAATTCTATGCGACCTTTGCCGATGTCATGGTCTTATCACGAGAACTAAGTTTGCGCCAGGTGGCCGAAATCGCACGTGAAATTAATAGAAGAAAGATTACCGGTCCTTCCGGAAAGTTAATCCGTCTGGAAGTATTTGCGCATGGCGCACTTTGTATGGCAGTTTCCGGAAAATGCTATCTCAGTCTGCATTCTCATAATTCATCTGCCAATCGCGGCGCTTGCATTCAAAATTGCCGCAAGGAATACATTGTCACCAGCAAAGAAGATGGTACTGAACTGGCTATCGACAATGAATATATCATGAGCGCCAAAGATCTGTGTACAATTGGGTTTTTGGACAAGATCCTTGATGCCGGTGTCTGCATCCTTAAAATCGAAGGCCGCGGGCGATCCGCAGATTATGTGGATACTGTCGTACGTTGCTACCGGGAGGCCGTCACCGCAATAGAAGAAGAAAGCTATACCAGGGAAAAGATCGATCAGTGGATGAAAGAATTGTCCATAGTCTATAATCGCGGATTTTGGGATGGTTACTATCTCGGACGAAAAATGGGTGAATGGAATGATGCCTACGGATCCAAGGCTACTCAAAAGAAGATCTATATCGGCCGCGGAGTCAAGTACTTTGGAAAAATCAATGTTGGCGAATTCAAAATAGAATCGCACTCACTCAAGCAAGGAGACAAGATCCTTATCACCGGACCGAATATCGGAGCACTCAAAATGCAAGTGGATGAGATGCGCGTCGATGATGCGCCTGCCGAATCTGTGAACAAGGGTGATGTTTTCTCGATGAAAGTAGAAGAAACCATCCGTCCTTCTGCCAAGCTGTACAAAATCGTCCCGGCCTGATGGTTCGTATCCTGTTCTACCGTCAGAAATGCATCGGCTGCAATGCGTGCGTCGAAGCAGCCCCTGAAAGATGGCGTGTTTCAAAAAAAGACGGTCGCTGCAACCTGATCAATGGCAAAGAAAACAAAGGAATCCATAAAGCCATCGTCAACATGGATGAATACGAGCCTAATCTACAGGCTGCTGCCAATTGTCCGGTGAAGATCATCCAGGTCCAGTTGGTCTAAGTCCAAAACAAGGTTATTTATCAAAGGAATATTATACAAACAATAAAGTCTCTATTCATTTTTAAAGTACCTTAGTTACAGACTGATGACCCCTTATTTATGTTGAATTTATTACTCATAATTATTGGACTGGTTGGATTGTGGATAGGGTCCGACATGGTCATCAAAGGCGCAGTCAACATCGCCAAATACTATAACCTTTCTCATGTATTTATTGGTCTGGCCATTTTATCCATTGGGACAGATCTTCCGGAAGTAATCATTACCATTAATGCATCTCTCCATAATACTCTTGGCAATACAGATACATCCGGGATCATCATAGGCAATGCAATTGGTAGTAGTATATCCCAGATCAGTATAGTCTTAGGTATTGTTGGATTCATGGGTTACATCATCCTCAAGAAGCGTCATCTGTATATCGATGGAACCATGCTCTTGGGTACTATCATAATGGTGGCATTATTGGGTGTCGATGGTCGGTTAAGTAGAATGGATGGAATCGTATTAATCATCGTTTATTCTATTTATTATGTCCGCTTATTCCATCAGGAAAAAGTAGCCCGAAAGCTGAAAAAAGAATTTGGACAAGAACTCAAAAGATATATTTTTTTGCTGATTCTGGGTCTTGCTTTATTGATATTTGCTTCAGAATTGGTGGTCAATAATGCCCTGATTTTTTCCGACCAATTTGGTTTGAGACAATCATTCGTTGGAATCATGATTCTTGGGTTGGGCTCCAGTTTACCGGAATTGGCAATTGCTATCAAAGCAATCAGGAAAAAAGCCGGTGGCTTGTCCGTAGGTAATATTATTGGCAGTAATATTTTTGATATGAGCGTACCCATTGGCCTGGGTGCAACCATCGCAGAGGTTAACTTCGAAAAAGAACTTCTCCAATTTGACCTGCCCTATCTGTTTGTACTATCCTTTCTGGTGCTGATTTTCTTCTACAAAAAGAAAGGTTTGCAGAGAATCGAAGCAGTCGTATTGATCTGCATCTTCATTTTCTATTCGGTTTTGAAGTTTATCGGATTCTGAAAGTTGTTTGCAAACACACGATAGTTGGTCAGGATCTATGAAGACCCCTTCCCTTTTCTTCGCTATGTTTACATTATAATTCTGACCGATATGAACCAGCAAGTTCTTTGGACACCTTCGCGTACCTTTCAACGCCAATCTAACCTCACCGACTATATCGATTGGCTCGCCAAACATCACGATTTGAGATTCCGATCCTATGACGAGCTATGGCAATGGTCATGTGATCAGGTCGCTGATTTCTGGGAAACGATCTGGCAATACTTTGAGGTGATTCAACATGATCCATACGACCAGGTTATGAGTAGTATGGAGATGCCTGGCGTAAGATGGTTCGAAGGTGCAACGCTCAACTATGCGGAGCACCTGTTCAGACACCGTTCCAATGACCGGCCCGCGCTCATCTTCCAGAATGAAAACGGTCAATACCCCATTATGTGGGACACGTTGGAAAATCAGGTCCGGGCAGTCAGACAACATTTGATTAGCAAGAATATCGGCAAGGGAGATTGTGTTGCTGCTTATTTACCTAATATCCCCGAAGCAATCGCATCATTTATTGCTGCCAATAGCTTGGGCGCAGTTTGGTCTTGTTGTTCTCCTGATTTTGGTGTAGAGACGGTGATTGAACGGTTTAGTCAGATCGAACCTAAAATGCTTATCGCTGCAGACGGGTATCGCTATAATAGTAAAGCATTTGACCGGCTCGAACAAATAGACCAAATAAGATCTTCGATCCCTTCAATCCAGGAAACGATCCTGGTTTCCTACCTCAATGAGAACGCTGCCATCGAGCATAGTACCTCCTGGGATAACGTCATCAATAAGCAAAATACAGAACCCCTTACCTTCGAGCCAGTGGATTTCAACCATCCGATCTGGGTACTTTACTCATCTGGAACAACAGGACGTCCAAAAGCGATTACACATTCCCACGGAGGTGTATTGTTAGAGCATTTGAAGTACATGACTTTCCACAATGATGTTAAAAAAGGCGAAAATTTCTTCTGGTTCACCACTACTGGATGGATGATGTGGAATTTTCTACAGGCGAGTATGCTGGTTGGAGCAGTTCCGGTCTTGTATGACGGAAGTCCGGGGTATCCTGACATGGATGTACTCTGGCAGATGGCAGAAGAATTGCCCGTTCATCACTTTGGTACCAGCGCTCCTTATCTGGCGGCCTGCATGAAAAAGGAATTGCCTATCAAAGCATCTCATGATCTTTCATCTTTAAGATCAATAGGTTCGACTGGCGCGCCGCTCGCACCGAAAGTATTTGAGTGGATCTATACGCGTATCAAGGAAGACCTTTGGTTGTGCTCCATGTCCGGCGGAACAGATGTCTGTACTGCCTTTGTTGGTGGCAATCCACTCGCTCCGGTGTACAAAGGTGCGATACAGTGCAGAAGCCTTGGGTGTGCTATGCATGCTTATGATGACCAGGGACAGCACATTATGAATTCTCTGGGAGAGATGGTCATCGAACAGCCGATGCCTTCGATGCCGATTTATTTCTGGAATGATGAAGATGATGTGCGCTACCGCAGCAGTTATTTTGAAAATTATCCCGGTAAATGGCGACATGGAGATTGGATCAGGATAATGGACAATGGATCCCTGATCATCCAGGGAAGATCCGACGCCACCTTAAACCGCAAAGGTATTCGCATCGGAACCGCTGAAATCTATAATGTCCTTGACAAAATAAAGGGAATACAGGATAGCCTGATACTCAATATTGAACAGGATGATGGATCGGATACCATGCCGCTATTTGTCATGTTGGCACCGGGACAATCGCTGGATGAAGATCTTCAAAAGTCGATCCGAACCGAACTTCGTGCACAATGTTCACCAAGACATGTTCC
>JAHHJQ010000161.1 GCA_018680005.1 Bacteroidia bacterium
ATAGCCACTCATTCTGCCATCGTGACCAAAAACATGTTGATCAAAGAATCGGTATACAGATATGCCCAAACCATAATTATTTCCGTAATTGTAGAAAAACTGATCATAAGACTGCTGGGAAAGAAAAGACCGATTTTTCAGCATTTCGATCCAACTATAGATATCCTCTATAGTTGAGTGGAGTGAACCGGAGCCCTTCATCAGTTCATTGCTTACCATAGCTGCCTCCTCAAAATCGTCATATCCCTTAGGATCGTAACCGACAGCGAGATTAGTAATGATTTCTTCATCGGAAGCATGCGCGGTTTGGTGCATCTTTAAAGGTTCGAAGATTTCATTTTTCAGGAATTCAGCATATGTTGAACTGCTTACTTTTTCAATTATATCTGCGAGGATCAAATAGCCTCCGTTAGAATATCGATATGATGTGCCGGAAGGGAATCTTAATTTTTCAGATAAAATCATTTCTACGAGTTCACCTGATGTAGTTTGATTACAAGAAAGCGTGTTGAAATTATCGACATCATAGATATCCATGATACCTGCCTGATGTGTCAATAGATGTTTGATTGTGGTATTTTGAAATCCGCTTTTTGAGGAATAATAATCCGTCAGAGGATCATCAAGTGTCAACAACCCTTTTTCCTGTAATATTAATATCGCCACTGCCGTAATTTGCTTGGAGATGGATCCGATTTTAAATTTATGATTCAGCGTATTGTCGATTCCAAAAGTTACACTGGCGCTGCCAAAACAATCAGAGTATAGGACATTATCTCCTTGTTTAATCGCTACACAACCTGCAAAATCCCCGGTTTCAGCATAGCTGTTTACATATTGCCCTATCTTCAAGCTCAACTCATCAGTAGGTGGATTTTGAAAATCCTTAATATTTATTTGAGCTGCAGTAATGTTACAAATTGCCCATAGCAGTCCTGTTATGATTATGTTTTTTGTAATCATGGGTTTATGATTTTTTGATGGATAGTGGTCCATTTTCTGTGGATAAGAAGAGTAGTGCACCACCGCCATTTATACGGGCTGTATGAATAATCGGGGTTTTGGAATACTGCTTTGTATTCAGAGATATTTTGTCGCCGCTAGCTAAGGGGAAATCAGATTGGATATATCCATTTTTTCGTGAAATCATGCGGACATCTCTTTTTATATTCCCGGGAAGGGAAACTGTAATTCCTCCATTCATGGTCACCAGGGATACCGGTTTGTCACTATCGATATTTTCAAATTCTGCTGATATTTCGCCGTTGGCTGCATTAACTAAAGCATATTTTCCGATGCGCTCGATTTTTACGGAGCCATTTAGAATATTGATCTCGACTCCATTTTTAAGGTTGTCCGCATAAATATTGCCTCCTTTGATCAACTTCAGATCGAGAAAAAGATGTGCAGGAATTTTTAGATTGAGGTCAATAGATTCAAATCCCTCAGGCGTTCTAGTTTCAATGTAGAGTTGTTTGTTCTCGACACTTAGATCAACGTAACCTTCGATCTGGTCGAGGCGTACTGCATTGTTTTCGGAATCGGTGTGCACCACTTCCATCGTAAATACCCGATCAGCACTGGCTTCTGTGCCTATTACATTGATATCTCCCCAATAGGAGGTCACGGTTACGGATTCTATATCGTCATAGACTGATAAATCAATTTGACTGGATCCAATATTATAGGAAAGTATCGAAATTACCAGGAATAACAACTTTGATTTTTTCATGATTATCTATTTTTAATTTTTATTAATTGGTTGATTTGGAGAGTATTGATGAAGCTTTGGATTTGACCATATTATCCAGGTTTTTTCTTTCTGTAAATGCCCAAAGATCATTGTTCAGATCTTCATATTGTATTTCCTCGAGCGTATTGAGCAATGCCATTTGAACGGAAGGAGTGGATTCATCTTCTAATTGTCGGATAAAATCATTATCCAGTTTGGACTGATAATTATTCAACAAATCCACAATCGTTACTTTGATGTTTGGATTATTTTCTTTTTTTAATTCGCTATTTAACCAGGCGATATCCGAACCGTTCAATTCTTTTTCATTGAGTTTATAAATAAAATTCAATTTGTCTGGATTGGAAGCTAGAATTTGATAATCATCCTGCAGCGAATTACCTTGATTGAATACTAAAATTAGCAGTGCAAAACTTGCTGCAGCAACCATAACTGGCCACCATTTATTAAGTCGCAGGATGGATTGTTTTTGTTGAGGTATGCCTTTTATAAAATCATTTATGCTTTTGTCTGTTGTGGTTGGAACCTTTTCTAGTGGCATCGATTTCAAGTCATAGACGATTTGTTTTAAATCATGACCAATAAGAGCTGCTTCTTCATTGGAAATGTCCTTAGCTTTACCGTCTACAAAATCCATGATATCCTTTTCAAATAATTCCTCTTTCATGTCTTAATATCTTTAAGTAATGCCTTTAATTTTTTTAGCGCCCTGCAAACCTTGATGCGCGCATTGTTAACGGTAATATTTTCTGTTTCAGCAATAGCTTCGTAACTCATTTCCAATAGATAGTACTGCGTGACAATATTTCTTTCTGATAGCTTGAGACGCGCCATGGCCTGTTGAGTCCTTCTTTGTCTATCCGATATTTCGCTATAACGATCTGGTTGTACACCGATCTGTTGAACATCTGATTCATGAATAGAGATGGTCTTACTGATTTTTTTCAAATGATCTTTTAGGAGATTGGACCCAATTTGGAAAATCCATGGGCGAACCTTCCTGGAAGGCTTATAGCTATGGCGATATTTATGAATTCGGGCAAAAGTCTCCATTAGTAGATCATTACTCGCATTATAATCCTTGGTAACCCTGTAGAAATAGTTGAACAGCAATGTACTATAGCGTTTATAGAGGACACCCAGCACTTGGGTTTCACCCCGTATAATTTTTTGAAGCAATAGTTCGTCTGTCAATACTGTCATTTGTACTATATACTTTCAAAATACCAATTCATTTCAGTTTGGATAATGAATTTTTGAATCCATGCGAATTAAACAAATTGGAGATTGTCTGCTCTGGAAACTTTTTCAGAGTGAATATCATGGATCATATTTTAAATGCGATGGGTGAAGAGGTGATAAGGCAAGCATAAGAGGCTTTATAAAGGTTCGCGTTTACACTGTTCTAAGAATAGTTTGTAAGGTGCTTCCATGTCTTGTGCTATTCTATCGAGATGCTGTTGGTGTCTGTCAAGCATGGCAATAGCAAACACTAGATTATTTTGAAAATCTATAAAATAAGCATGTATAGTTCGTATGTTGATATTTCAATCATTTCTCCTTGCCACATAAAACCCATAACTATAATAGTCTTTATATTTCAGATATAAATCAATCTCAACTTTATGCTCTTCAACAACTTTTCTTGCTAGTGCAGAATTGTTGTTTCGTTCTAAGAATGCTTCAAATCTTGCTTTCAGAGGGTTGTAGTAGTTTTCGATCCAACTATCCGGAATCAAATAAAAATATCCTACAAGTGTATAGCCATTATTCTCTAACAGGTTGATTTTGTTTGAGGCTAGATCAATTTCTGGATATTCTTGTGTCCAAAATTCTTCCAGTTCTTTTGGTCGTGAATTTGTTATCCAGGTGATTTCGCTTACTGCTAAATACCCACCAATTTTCAAGTAGTCTTTCCATTGCTTTATTCCATCCTCAAATCCTATATTGTAAATTGCGCCTTCCGACCAAATAATATCGAATTCTTGGTTATTGAAAGGCAAATCCTCCATTGATGCTTTAAGCGTAGTGATGTTCTCTGCTAATCCTGATTTTTGTGTTTTTTCGTTTAATTCATCTAAGAATTCAGCAAACAAGTCAATCGCTTTAATATGAACATTTATATTTTGAGCCAGTGTAATCGTCTGTCCTCCAGAACCGCATCCGATGTCCGCTACGTTTAATTTTCTGTCGGTCGGCAAATTCAAAAATCCAAGTGCTTTAAGTGTTTCTTCTACGCTTCCTGGTCCTTGTCTTTCCGAATTTTTGTGTAGGTCAATAATTAATTCGATCTCGGTCATTTTGTGCAGTGTCAATTGTTTTAACCACCGAAGCCTTGGCTTAGGAGGTCAAGTGTTAGTTCAAGTTTTTAATGTCGAGGTCGAGCAATTCAACATTTAGACTTTCCCGTAAAATCGGACACGAAGTTAAGTGAATGTTTAATTAAGCATTCTTTGATCGGATGAAGAAAACTTGACTGACGATTTAAAATAGAAGTTGTTCAACAAAGCCTGGATAAAGGCATACGGGGGAAGGGGATCAATGGGAATTACTTTTCGGATACGCTGACTAATTGATCACAGCATTGATCTTTGCCCAGAGGGCATTATCAAATCCGGACAAGGCAAAGTCGGAATCACCCAAATTCGATGCCTCTCCCATTCTGATGACCACCATGTTCCTACTCGGAACGACATATACTCTTTGTTCGGCAAAACCCATAGCGGCGTACATCTCTCCTGGAGCATTGGGGACTAGGGGCCCTTGAAAGACTTCCTGGCTACCGGGTAACATAAATTGGGACTTTCCATTGAGCCACCACATATAACCATAGGACGGGTTGATGTTTTGAGAGGAATTAATGCTTTCTATAAAGAAGTTTTCATCCACCACTTGTTCTTCATCCCATAGTCCCATATTCAAGGCTAAAAGTCCGAATCTGGCCATGCTTCTTGTATTGCTATGATATATTTTGAAGATCAATCCGTTGTACCAAAAGCCTTCCATTCCTATCTCGTTTTCCAGTTGGTCACTGAAATATGTCCGGAAATCTTTATTGCTCGCTGCACCCACCACATCCATAAGTCTCTGAAATACATTATGATAGGACCATCTGGATCCGGCGTCTTCCAAATAGGTGAGATTGGACCTTATGATTAATTCTTTTTCATCATTGATGCCGGATGTCATGGTCAATAGGTGGTAAGGCTGTATCAGGTCTTCTTTGTCTTGCGGTTCGCTGGTCCATTGGTCGCCCAGGTAGTCTGCTACCTTGTTGTTAATGTCCAATAAACCCTCTTGCTGTGCAATTCCTGTTGTTGCGGTGACTAAAGTTTTACCGGCACTATTCCATTGCCAGGTCTGGTTAGCGTCATGACCATTAAAATATTCTTCAATGACAATCCTGCCATTTACGAGGATCATAAATGATTTGGAATTCTCCTGAATTAGAAAATTATTGAGATCTCCGAGTTTATCCGTATTCCAAGCTAAACTACTCGCTGTTGTCGATTCCCACATTTCATTGCCAACAGGCGGAAAATACATACCATCAGCTGGCAAGTCTGTGATTTCATCATCCGTACCTCCGCAGCCATGAATGACAAAGAGAATTAGCATGAATAGAATATATCGGTATATGGTTTTCATCATTCTTTGCACGTTAAAAAGTGATAAATGATTCGAAGAGTCTCAGTTTAAATATTACAACGATGGATTGGTGAATCGAAGTTTAATACAAGGTAGAACACCATAAACAAATCAAGGTAGTCATACCTATCGACATCAGGCTTGGATTAGAGTGGATAAGGTTATCATTTATTCTTCTCTATCTCGAGTATCATTTCAATGGCAGCATCTCCCGAATCGTTGAGCTGCTTGTATACCAAATTCAAAAACTCGTTTTTACGCCTGGGGTAATTGAGTTCTATATTCGGTGCTATACCGATGCCTTCATAGTTATTTCCTTCAAGGTCTTCATAGATTTCGTTGGATAATGTATACGCCCAGCCAGTCGGAAGTTTTTTATCCAAACCATCAGAAAAAGTGCCTTCGGTAGCGGAACCTATTTTGGTCACTTTATCTAATGTAAGGGTGGATAAAACCGCGATTTCTGAAGCACTTGCTGTAACTGAGCTAGTCAGAACGTATACATCTTTTTCAAAAGTGGGACTTCGAGGTTCCAGATAAATGTTCTGGTGATTTGTAAATGTGTTTCCCCATTTTGCTTTCTTGGAGGCGATTTTAGTTTTCTTGCTTACCAAATGCCCCATAATCTCGAGGCCGACTTCATCCTTACCACCAGTATTGAAACGAAGGTCAATTATCAATGCTTTGGCCTGCTTAATATCATTGAATACTGAATCCATCAACTTCCTTGCTCCATCAATTTCATCTTGTCTTTGAAATGTTCGCTCGTTCATTATTTGCTGATAGTGCGCTCCAAATTCATTCAGTGAAAGGCCTTCAGGGATATCATAAAATGCCATAAACACCATTGCATTAATTTGTACATACCCGATATTGTCTTTTAAGAATCCCCATTGCACAATCCCTGCATTATGTATCTCGTATTCCTGGCAGTATCGATCAATTATCATACTCGACAATTCAAATCGATTAACTATAGCAGATATTTCATATGGCTTTTCTTTGCTTAGTTCTATGCTCTGTATGGTGT
>JAHHJQ010000169.1 GCA_018680005.1 Bacteroidia bacterium
ATCAGTACCTTGCTCAAGTGTAATGGTTACATTCCCCAGATTCTCAGATGAAACGGATTGGATTTTTTTCACACCGGTAAGTCCCTTAACCTCCTCTTCTATTTTTGCGACGATCCCTTCCTCAATCTCGGATGGCGCTGCACCGGGATATACAGCTGTGACATTGACGACACGCACTTCTACTTCTGGAAAAAAAGTAAACTTCAATTGACTTCCCGCAAATAACCCCATCAAAATGATGGCAAACATCAATAAGTTCGCTGCTATGGGATACTTGATAAAATATGTTACAAATGATTTCATTCTGATGATTAAGGAAGTTCTTTCACATTAACCGTCTTACCTTCTGTCGGTCCAATTATCTTCTCGCTGGGAACTAATGTACTGGTCGGGAGACCTTTGAGAAGCATATAGTCAGCATTGGCAAATGCGATTTCAACAGGATATTTCTTGAATTTTGAATCTTCGATCACAAACAGATACTGTCTTTCTATCACCTGATCAGCATTTACTTTACTTACACCGCTGATAGTCTTACCATTTATTGAGCCTTTTAAATAGAGCCCTTCTCGTAAATCATTGCTTTTCACCGCAATATAAGCGATGACTGATTGGGAATTGGGATCTATGATATCGCTGATCCTTCTGATGGTTCCGGTCCAAGTCCCGGAAATTGCATCAGAAACCAATTTTACTTTTTGACCTACTTTGAGAAATTTCAGTTCATCCAATGCTACCGTCGCCTCCAATTCATAATTTCCCAATTCCATCAACATACCCATTTTTTGCCCGGCTCTTACCAGTGATCCGGGGGTGATGAGGGCTTCGGTGATTACTCCCGTGAAAGGAGCAAAAACGATATATTTTGCAAGTCTGGATTCGAGACTCTTAATGTTGTAGAATTGTGTGTTAAGATTCTTAGCATTAATAAAGAACTTCTCAGGCTCCGACTTGGCTTCTGGGAAAGGTCTAATAGGTTGATTGATATCGAACTGATTTAAATAATCGGACCATTGTTGGAAGCTTTCACTGTAGTCTATTTTCAGATCCGGCATCATCTGAGTAATTGAATTGATAAGACTACTCTTTTGGGACAAAAGGGATAATTCCGCTTCTTCCCTGTCGATATTAAGCAGAACGGAACCTCTCCGGAACCGACTGCCCACTTTAAATGGACGAGAAGTCGATTGAAGTCTGCCTCCTACTTCCGCAAAAATATCAATCTTGTTAAATGCCGTAAGTCTTCCTTCTATTTCTACCTCAGGCACAAATGATCCTTGAGTAATTTTAACCACTTCTATAGTCTGTGGAGGGATCACTACCTCACTTTCCTGCGTAGGTGGTTCTTTGCCCTGCAACATTAGATTGATAAGGAGGGCTCCCCCGAAGATGATAAGAAGACCAATGACAATGCTAAATTTTCTCCAATTCATGAAATAGGGTATAGGTTTGAACTGTATCTATGACAAAGGTTATTTCAAATCTAAAGCATAATAACTGAATCAAGCCTCCTTGGTTGATGAAATGTCAAAAGAATTTGAAAAATTATTAAACAGAATGAACCTAATTCGCAAGAAATGCAAATTCAATTCTGGCGTCAAAAGATCGATCTGTTGTATTGAAGAGCTCAAATCGGATAGTAAAATTGAATCGATCTTTTTTTAGAATATCTGTTATCTCTGCTTGCGTGGCAATCATTCTAATTTCAGATCCTGTGTTGGGCGGAATCTCTTCGCGATAAAATACATTGATATCCAGGTTTGGATTTGAGGTGTCACTTATGAAGACTTCCACTTCACGAACAAATGCAAAGCTTACATTATCGAGTGTACTCATCCGCGCTTCTAGAGGGATGATTTTGTTGATGTCGTTTTGACCCAGCAAGGCGCCAGCATTTGTAACCAGTCCATTGACTTCAAAATAGTGTGTATTCAAGGGATTTAATCCAGCCGGTACAAATATATCTGCGATATAGGGCATTTGGACCCCAACCAGATCTTCATCTTTAGAACAGCCTCCGAACAAGAGTATTCCTGTAATAAAAAGCAGAGGAAGTAATATTTTTCGATTGTACAGCACCATATACCTGGGTTCAATACCCTTTGAAACGAATACTTTCCAACTTTTATACAAAAACCTGTAGAAATTTCCGCCTCCGGTGATCATTATTCCATGAATTGAATAAATTACCTATTTATTGATTTCAGATAAACGAAGAAAACCGGATCATGGGTGAATTGAATGTATCTCTATTTCAGGATGCCAAGGTAAAACAGGGATTTATCAGATCCTTACTTAATGACGTCAAAGCCTTGGAAAAAATGCTGGCTGAAGGCGTATTTGAAAATGATATCACAAGAATTGGTGCAGAACAGGAAATGTGCATTGTCTATCGCGAGACGCTTAAACCCGCGCCACTGGCCATACAACTTCTTGAATTACTCAAAGAATATCCTTGGGTTGAGACTGAGCTGGCCCAATTCAATCTGGAGATCAATCTGAATCCACATAAACTGGCAGGAGCCTGTTTTTCTGAGCTGTATAATGAAACCAGGGAAAAGATTGAAATCATAAGGGACCATGCTGAAAAGCTGGATACAGATATCATATTGACCGGTATACTTCCTACGCTTCGGAAGTTCCATCTAGACCTGGATTATCTCACGCCAAAGAAGCGATATAAAGCCTTAATGGATGCGATTAGCAGTCAATTACAAGGCAATCAATTTGAACTGCGGTTGCTAGGTGTAGATGAACTATTGGTCAAACATGATTCACCATTAATGGAAGCGAGTAATACAAGCTTTCAGGTGCACTTACAAGTCGCTCCAGAGGATTTTGTTAAAAAATATAATATTGCGCAGGCGATCGCAGGACCGGTACTTGGGATTGCAGCCAACTCACCCATTGTCTATGGAAAGCGACTATGGCACGAGTCAAGGATAGCACTCTTCCAACAGTCCATTGATACGCGGAAGTCACATAATTATATGCGTGAATGGAGTCCAAGGGTCAATTTCGGTAATGACTGGCTCAAAAATTCACTACTGGAAATCTACAAAGAGGATATTGCCAGATTCAGAGTGCTGATAGCCAGTGATATTCAGGAAAACTCTCTTGATATCTTGAAGTCAGGGGAAATCCCAAAACTTCGAGCCCTTCAAGTGCATAATGGTACCGTCTATCGTTGGAACCGGCCGTGTTATGGAATCAGTCCAAATGGAAAACCACATCTAAGAATTGAGAACCGGGTATTACCCGCCGGTCCTACTATTCAGGATGAAGTTGCGAATGCTGCATTTTGGATTGGTCTGGTAGAAGGTTTGTCTGACCAATACGAAGATATTACACAACACATAGCCTTCGAAGATGTCCGAGACAACTTTGTCAAAGCTGCCAAATATGGTATCGATAGTACGTTTAGTTGGCTGGATGATCGTAAGGTTAGTATGAGCAATTTGGTGCTTGATGAGTTGATCCCACTGGCTAAACAAGGATTGAGAAAATATAACATAGACGAGAAAGATATCCAACGCTATATTTCAATCATAGAAGGACGTGCACAAAGTCATATGAATGGTGCGCGCTGGAATCTGAGAGCATACACAAAACTTATCAAAAGCACGACCAGGGATGAAGCCGTGACTGTCCTTACCAACGCTATCATCGAAAATCAGAAAAAAGAAATGCCCGGCCATACCTGGGACTTACCTCAAACCAAAGACCTGGGTGCCTACAGGCCTGGAAAATTATTGGTTGAAGAATTCATGAATACAGACTTATTCACCGCGCGAGAGGAAGATATCATTGAATTTGTGGCAGATCTCATGAAATGGCGGAATATTAGACATATGCCTGTCGAAAATGATGAAGGTAAATTGGTAGGTTTGATTACCTCAGATCAAATCATGGAATATCACCGGATGGATCCCAAAGAAAGAGAGGGAATCACAGTAGTTGATATGATGATCAAAGATCCTTTCACAATTCCTCCAATGGATACCTTACAAAATGCCTTTAAACTAATGCAAGAAAAGGAAATAGGATGTTTGCCGGTGGCTTTTCAAGATGAATTAGCCGGAATCATCACAGAACAGGATATTCTGAAAATATCAAGTCGCTTGTTATGATCAGAGTGAAAACCTAACGGTTAATCCTCCTGAGGTATTTGTAATCGGAAAAGATGCAGAAGTTGCCGGTTCCGTTCTCCTGTAATCGACGAATAATCTTAGATTGAGTTGCTGACTGATGTTGTAGTCAATAGATGGTTGGATCGACACAGTCTTTGATCCTCGGGTTGGGATGGGAGGCGTGTTCTGGTCCAATAGATGACTTACCGTCACATCATCCCTGATCGAAATATCGAATTCAAAATTCAAATCATTTCCGGAATTAGGTTCCTTCGGCGTATCCTTTTTACTCTTCCTTTTCTTCTTTTTATCGGGATTTCCGAACTGGGTTAAAAACGGTATATCTACATTCTTAACCCGATATCCAAAATTGAAAACAAAATCTGTTGTCTTGGATTCGCTCAATTGATAGTCTACAAAACTCATGGCCAGATTTCGGGCCTTTTTGTAGTCCAGCTTGAATGACATATTGTTCTTAAGACGAATATCCAACCCAATTAATGGCAGAAACTGCTCTGATATGACCACATTAGGAATTTCAAATCTGGAATAATAGCTATTGGTTGTAGGATTGACTTGGCGTACCCCGGCATCTTCATAATCCAGATCAGTATTATAGCTACTAACAGTCATATTGGATCGGTATCCATGGGTTAAACTAAAGCTGGCAAATAGCTTTTTGAAGAAGTCTATTTTTGTCAGTCCATTATATGTTAATCGCCAATTGGGTCTGGGTTTATAGTCAAACACGTCAAGACCTATTGATTGAGGACTTTGTCCGGTATAGGCAGAAATAAATGCTGGAATCAATACATCCAACTGAGTTCTCCCATAAAACTCTGTGTATCCCTGATTGTCTGGATGCACCCCTTCTCCAAGACGGGCAGAGATGATCTTTCTATTTTCCTCAAAGTCCTTAAATACAGAAAAAATATCATTCTCAAAAAGTGTCTGGAATGCCATGAAAGAAATGTCCAGGGATCCAACATCTCTAGCGCCGCCATGGTCATAAGTTAATGATTGCTGATTCTTTCTTTTGAAGAGCTCCAGATGATTCTCAGTAAATGATCTGCTTAAGTTCACATCGATTCTGAAATCATTAAAAGGCTCCAAAGTCAGTTTCAGATCCAGATTTTCAGTCTTGTTTCGCACTACCTCCTGGCTCAAAAAAGGACTTTCTGTGATCCACCCTTTATTAGCAGCATTATCCAACCATTGGTCACTTGCCGTCTCACCTAATGCAAATCCAAATCCCGGAGCATCAAAACCCGGACTCATACCAAATAAATTGGCCCGAGGCGTGAATCCTGGAACTATAGAAGAACGTGTTTCGGAATATGTAAATCTGACCTTATCCAACATCAGTAGCGGCCTAATCAAAATTCGCTCGATAGAACTGATTTCCCTCTCTTTCTTTTCTTCCTCTTCTCCTTCCTTTCCTTCCTCGTCTTGATTATCCTTATCCTGTTTTTTGGTCCTCTTGGGAGTACGTGTTTGCGCTGTTCTAGAACCAGGACGAGGTTTAGTCAAGACCTTATCGAAATATTTAATCTTCTTGTATAGCTTGTTAAAATCAAGATCTCCTGAAAGTTGTCTGGTTTGAGTGTTCTGAATAACATTACCAAGGCTGTCGACATTCAAAGCTGCAGCACTCCATCCATAGGTGGAGGCCAACTGCGCCTTACCTGATGCAAAATCCATCAATGGTAGTTGTTTGAATGGTAAGTTATAATTGAGGTTGACAGACTGCTGATAGTTCTTGTTTCTACCAAATTTCTTTAAGTTATCTCGCACAATTTGCTTCTCTTCGGGAGTATCTATAAAACCATCAGGTTCATCAATGACTGCATTATTCGCCGCATTGAAACTGAGTTTTAATGATTTGGACAGATCCCATTGCAAATCATAATTTCTATCCCACGTGTATCTCTTGTTGAAATAAGTACTGAATTGTGGTTCCGAAAATCTGTACTTGGTAACAGCAAACAATCGGTCAATTGCTGTATTCACTCCGAAAGAATTCGGTATCGGATTAAAATTAAAAGCGGAGATAAATTTCAAGACTTTACTGTCCCCTACCAATCCTTTGAATGGCTCGATATACTTTGGTTGCGTGTTAAATCCATAATCCACACTTCCTCGGTATAATTTGGCATTGTCACTTTCGATAATCGGATCTCTCCTATCGGTTTCGGTAAATGCATAGGAAAAGCTAAAGTTCTCAATATCCCAAGGTTTGGGTGTTCTTTGAGAATTCACTCGCTCCTTGCGTACATTGGTAAAATTGAAACTATTAATCTTAGTGACATCCTGAGCCTGTTCTTTGATCGAATCCCTCATTTCAACCGGAGATTCGTTAATCTTTTCGTCGAATTTTATATCCAGGTCATATGGATCGAACTCAGGATTGGAAATATCTCGGGAAACCTGCGCGTGAAAAGGAATTTTTAAACCCCAATTTGGATTCAAAAATTTATCCAGCTCCACATTGGCCGCAATGTCGAACTGAATGATCTCTTCTCTGGCCCGTTCATTGACTTTTTGTTCCAATTGACCAAAACCAATGCTGCTATAGTTGCCTGAAAGACTCAAGCTGGCAAAATCCGCTAATTGCATATCCATACGCGCGATTGCTGCCATACCACCCTCTTCATTCAAACCATTGAGTCTCAATTCATTCATCCATACCTCAAAACACTTCTCGATACCATCATCCACCTTATTCCGGATACCGACCAATACTCCTCTGACATAGCCCAGATTTGGATTACCAATGACTCGAACCGTATTCTCCGGAATATCCGGATCCGGAATTTCATAGAATGAACTATTGGGAAGATTGGCCTTGTTGCGTTCTATTTTAATTTGGGGCAACAGGTCAAGAGGGAAATCAAAATCGTTAGATTCTAACCATACTTCTCTTCGATAGTCTTCGCTGCCATCATTCAAGATGTTGCGATCTGACATGGTCAGAGGTATTTCATACTCGTAGAAGTTATCCTGGAAATCACTACCAATTCGCATGAAGATAGATACTTCTCCGGTTTCAATTTCATCAAGGGATTCGGCATGTACGAACATCTGTAGACGCTCAAATTGGCGCATATCGAGATTAATCTGATTCTTATACACACCTCGTGCGTCACCGTCTTTCAGATTACATACATTGAGCATGAGCGACTGTTCATTCTGCAGCACGTTTGGAAAGGCACCAACACTTTGTTCTCTTTCTATGCCTAAAGGCAGGACATAATTGAAAGGAAACTTATTGGAATTTTCTTCAACATTGACGGAACTCACATCAAAAATAGTACTGCCATCATTGTCGGTTTGTGTGAAGATTCCAGGCGTTTTGAGTTTTCTTAAATATCGTCGCCACTGGTTTCTGACGAGATCCAAAGTCGCAAATCTAAATGTGACTCTTTCATCAAAACCTGTAAGATACATACGAATAAATCGCATCGATCTAAAATCCTGAATGCCACCAACTTTAGAAGTGAACTGGTTAATAGGTACTCTGAATTGATACCAGATACGCTCATCTCCATTACTTTCATCCCGAATCTGTACGGAATCTACCACATATTCTGTGAGTTGAATACCACCGGATACCTGATCGGGTTCAAATGGAATTTCATACTCATAATATGCTTCAGATTCGTTCAATGAATTGTCCCTATTAAGGTCTTCAGAATCTGGAATCGTAGTAGACGAGGAAAGTTGATTGCCCTGTGCTTCCTGTGAATTCCCTTCCTGATTGTTGAATCTAAGATATCGATCAAATATGCTGTTTTGATCCGTGAACATAGGGTCCCGGTAATAGATGAAGTCATCATTCGCAGGGTCATTGTTTACACGATCTCTCAAGGTAGGACCAGCAACTTGATTAATGGCATCTATATAAGATTGAAATTGTACTCTTTCTCCTTCATTGTTGAATCCATCCAGACCAACATCTTGCTTTGCTCTGATGGCAGGGTCATTGTCGAAAGCGTTGGTAATCGCTTGTGTTCTCGGAATTCTCGACCAATTGGTTGTATCCGTTTTGGTGAGAAGATCATCCTCAGGTAATCCATTTTCGAAAAACCTTCTCGAATCCCTTAAAATGTCCTCGGACACATTGCCTAAATTGATGTGCAGCTTACCTCCATTCGAAGTTGGTGAGCCATCTTTTTTGTCCATAAATGGGTTCAAGACCCAAAATTCTATAAACTCAATATTCTGTTGTTCAAAATCGGTATTACGGATACTTCTCATGACTCCCGCCCACCGTGTTTCTGGATCTCTCAATCGACCGTCGGCTGGATCAATTCCCGCGGAATAAGCTGTACCTCCCGGAACATCAAAGTTATATGGACCTCTTTGATCAGGATAATAAGTAAGATCAAAGGATTGGAGAATAGAGCTTTGACTTGGATCATTTTGTCTTTTTGGAAAAACCTCCGTAATCCTTATCGCTTTGGTATAATTCTCGTCTCTATCAAGCGCACCTCTAGCACTTTGGTCAATCCGATACCAGGACAATTGTGCCCGATTGACTCCGGATATAGTGTTGTTGAGAAAGTTTCCTTCCGGAAATCTAGCATTGACACCATTGGATTGAGGAATTGAAGCTATAACCCAGGCATTCGTAGGCTGACGTAGGTCTATATTACTAACTGTGCCTTCAAAATCATCAAGACTTACGGTTCCATTTCTATCGCCACCCTGGTTGATAGCTTTGGAGTGACCAGGTTTTAGGAATGCTGCTTCTGCATTGAAGCTTATACTCGATGGTTCTTTTGTGTCGATTAATGGGATCTTATCTACCAAACGGGTTAGCCAAGGTGCCTCTTTGCTGTAATTGACATCAAGACCATAGATCTTATTATTGATGGGGTCTTCTCCGATGTTGACTTTTTGTGTAAATGGTCGTTCAAAAAGCTGCATGAATGTACCACCGATGTTGAAGTTTTCATTGATGGTATAATCTGCTCTAAGACCTAACATTGTCCTTTGGTTCAATCCAAAAAGTGCATTGTCTTCGAAAGAAACATTGATCGGCACACCGGAATTCAGCAATGCGTCATTCAGAATCGTCACTTTACCAATGCTATAGTTTATTTCATAATCCACATTTTCAACCATCTGCTGCGCTCCCGATGTAACCCGCACCGAACCTTCAGGAATATTGAATCCACCAAGCGATATCTCAGAAGACACACTTGATTTGTATGTACCTTTTATTGTAAACCTGTTCAACTCAGGGTATTCTCTTGCCCTTACTAGGGTAGAATCATACAATTGTTGATAGGAGTACTTTTCAGCCAGCAGTGGGTTGCTGATTCTGTTTTTTAGAGAACTACCAAAAGGCTCCAATACCGGGAACATTATCCTACCATTCGTGAGATTAATTGTCAATCCCGGCACAAAATCAAAAATTCCATCTGGCTGCGGATCTCCCTGAACATTCAGATTATCCAAATTAAATAGTTGCACCAATGGAATACTCGACAAATCTGTTTCAGGCAAAAATCGCTTTTGTCCTCCCCCTGGATCTTCATAGAATACATCCAGCCTAAAGTCTTTAGGTTCAACCTGATATGCCCCGATGTTGTAAATATTCTTCATCATCAGGTCCCATGTCGGAAGGTCAATTCGCTGGGTAGTACTTTTTAGGAGTTTGACGAATAGCACACTCAATGTATCTGGATCGATAGGTGCATCATTTGAGAATTCACCTACTTTATACGTCTCACCAT
>JAHHJQ010000164.1 GCA_018680005.1 Bacteroidia bacterium
ATTGGATGATATGCTATCGATTGCATATGGTCAGGATCTGAATCTTGGTTCAGAATACTTATACTTTCTGGCAGCACATGAGGCTCAACTCCTTGGGCTGGAAGAGATACAAATGAAATATGCCCGGGAAGCAATAGATAAATACAATGCGTTGGAAAGAAAGAATGAGGTTATGCTAGGTAGATCCTATTACATTCTTGAGGATTTTGATATGGCGAAATCACTTTTTGAAAGTCTATTAAAGAAGCGACCCAACCACATATTCTCACTGAGTAAACTAGCCTCCATTGCTTTTATGGCCGGAGATGACAAATTGGCCTATTCCTTCATTTCCAAAATTCGTGAAAACAAGAACGAATATGATTTTGGCTATTCATCTTACTTCATTGCCCAGGCATATGCCCAGGGAAAAAAATACACAGAAGCTTTTAAAATACTGGGAGAAGCTGTAAAGGAAGGGGATGTATTGAGTGCAATAGATTATGAAAATGATCCATTGTTCAAAGAAATGCACGCTATGCCTCAATGGGTAAGCATCGTCAACTATTGGAGCGACCAGTATAGAAATTAATCCTTTGAAAGATCAACACCTCTGGATTGCCTGGTTCAAAATCCGATGTTTATTTTATGTTCTTCGTGATGTTCAAATGGAATCTTGAACAGAACACCGCCAAAATTTACCTCGATATTGCCATCCAGCTGGACATCCGTCTTTTGATTCTTCAAGATATTCATCAACATACCCCCCTTTGCTTCTTCGAAGACTTTTTTGATTGGAATATCGATTTCGATGGGTAAGGTAAAATCAGCGTTGGCGGGCATCTTCATAGTGACATTTTGCTGCACCTGGGCTACCTGATTGCTGTCGACCATGACGATGAAGTCGATACCATTGATATCCGCTCCCAAACTGTTGGGATTGTTAAATACAGCATCTCCGGTCAGGATGATTTCCCCTTTCAAAGTGGCCGCTTTGAGTTTTACATTTTTCATCGCCTCAAACGTAGGTTCTGACGGAGCCGAACATGACCAAACCAACATTACTAATGCAAAAGGAAGCAAAAAACTTTTCATCACGTATCGAAATTTTATCTGGTTCTTCCGAAAGAACCATCCACATTGTTTCTTGAACTAGGAATATTGATAAAGCCAAGTGTACCTGGTTTGACCCGGATAAAAAAGCTATACACGTTTCTTTGAGGATACCAGTTCATACCCATTTCCCAACAGTGAAGATCTCTATAAAAGGTAAAAGACGGATAACTCAAGCCTTTTCTTTTGAAGTCGTAACCGATATTCCCGATAGTGATCTTCCATTTATCTGTTATCTGTATTGAGCCCCTTGCATTTATCGTATGCGTAGAGATCTCGTTAGTGACTTCTTTTCCGGAGACCCTGCTGACGAATACTATATTGTGGTCTATGCTGAAATCATCAAACCAATTGCTAAATCGACTAACACCCTGGCCAAGACCTTGATCACCCGGAGAAAATGGATCTCCACCGACGGTAATGCCCCGGTCTCCAAACTGACCGTCATTTTGACTTTCAAATGAGGCATCCCTTTCTGCCTGTTCCTGATCTTCTCTTTCCTGCTCTTCTTCATCCACTCGATCCCTTTCCTTTTTTGATTTGAAAAGCGCTTTAAATTTTTTGATATTGAATCTTGTGGAAAGCGAAGCATTACCACCGGTATATCTCAGTAGTTTGCCTTCTGCCCTGAGCTGCGTCGTGCCTAGTCTTTGACCGTTGTCATTTACGGCATAAGGATCGAACGAGAATCCAAAATTCAGATTGGACAGATTGTTAAACAGGGTCGTAGTACCTCTCATATTGATTGGACTCCATTTCAACGAGTCCGCCTCAAAATTGTAGTTACCCGATATGACAAAGTTTTTGATCAGCTTGATTACCTGATCGGTACTATCTTTTTTTGAAAATACCTTGGCTTCAAAAATGTTATTGATGGTATATCCCAGGGACAATTGTCTGCCAGAACTCGAGGGCTTTTCATAGATGCTGTTCTCAAAGATCGAATAGGTAATCGGATCATTCACATCAGCTCTAGTATCTGTATCGACGGTTCTGAAATATCCGAGGGATTCCCTGGTATAGTCTGGTGTATAACCAATACTGATAGAGGGTCGGACGATATGGCGCAGTCCTTTGAGCCAGGCATCTTTTTTCTTAAAGTTCATTGTGCCATAAATCGTTGTATTCAGACTCACACCCATAGTATACAGGCGCAGAGGTTCGAATCCAAATATGTTCTCTTCAGTCGAGGTGCCATAACCTGTTGTATCCGCTATGATTTCAAAATCTGTAGAATCCAGGGGATTATAAATGGTATCTATGGCTACTTCGAACGCCGTAGGGTCAAAACTTCTTCGGTTTGAATTAAAGTTCCAGATCTCAGTATAATTCGCTGTTGGATTAAGATTGAAATATTTCAACACCTTGAATGACAATCCTGTAGAAACACGTTGTCTGATTCCCGATCTCAAATCATCAACGGTCTGTTGGGTAAACAAAGTCGTATCCGTGGCACTAACCTGGTTTTGCAGGTTCATATCATATTTGAAAGAGATCTTCTCGAACCATTTGTCTTTACCCGGATCATTTTTCTTTTTAAATGGAAATATGGTTTGGGTCTGGAAATTCACAGTGGGAAAATTCAGCGTTACTTTCCTGCTGGCGGTATTCTGTGAATGATTCAGATACACCGATAGTGTCATGGGTTTATCCGGGAATCGACGTGTAAACGAGATATTGGATGAAAGTTGATTTTGAAGGACTGAACCGGCATCATTCAGATTGATACGCTGAAAGTCATTGGTTTGAATATTGACTGAACCGCCAAATGTATTGTACGGATGCGCCTTGCTATCCTGGTTATGGCTCCATCGGATACTGAACGACTTCTGCTTGTTGAAGCCAACCACACCAGTAGCTTCTATCTTTCTATTCGAATAACTTAAGGAGAAATTGCCATTGTAATTGTATCGCTTTCGATATGAAGATTGTGCATATACCGCCCAGGTCCCGCGGAGATAGATATCAAAAGTAGTCTTTAGATCAAAATGCTCCCCGATCGCAGTATAATATCCGATATTTCTCAATCCAAATCCCAGCTCATCGGAATATTCATAATCACGAGGAATGATCAAACCTCCACTTTTACCTTTTGGAATTGGAAAAAATCCAAAAGGCAACCAAAGCGGTGTAGGTACATTGGCGATTTCAAGATTTGATGGACCAACGACCAAAAGTTTGTTTCCAACCTTTTTTTGCTTAGTACTCCGAATTCCAAAATGGGGTGTCGGATGATCACAGGTGGTAAACACGGCATTTTCATTATATACAAAATCTGTAATGGAGGTATCACCTGGGTTGGTTACATATTTAGTCTTTGTCCCCTGGATATAGATATCATCCTGTTGGGTTCGGACATCATAGACAAAGGCCTTTCCTGTTTTGAAGTTGTACCTAATCCTTCTGGCAGTAAATTGCTGTTCTCTGTCCTTGAAAAGTGGGTTTCCGACCAGCGTTCCTGATGTGTCTTCGATGCCAGTTGCTTCGACAATATTGTTGGCGTAATCAAATTCTATAAAATTAGCCTCCAGTGAGATGGTACCATAATTCACTTTCGCATTGCTATAGAGATAGATCTTTTCTGCTTTTAGGTCGTACGTCGAACTATCTGCGTTATACTCCAACTGCTGATCAAGCGCATCTGGGGACATTTCGATTTGGGACAAGTCGACATCGGTGACCAGGGTATCCATTCTCGTAGAATCCACGGTTATACTATCCCGTGGAATCTGAGCCCTTCTGAGATCAGCTTCCTTATCAGGAATGCGATCAATTACCTGGGCTGTAGATCCAGCGATGCTGAACCACGAAATAACAATAATGAAGAATAGACGAAGACCCAAGATTATTCTTTATCTTTACAACAATTGGATATTATTGAACTAAAGCGCAAAAGTAATCCTAATTTACTTTTTGCATTCCATGCCAATTACATGACAACGATTTTCAGAACCATACTTACGACAGGGTTCCTCCTGTTGTTTTCTATCAGCCAACGATCTACTGCATTTAGCACATATGATGCAATTCATATCAAAGGAATAAACGATACGAAGGCATTCACAAAGAGTGAAGAAAACCCCAAAAGAAAGTTAATTTTCTCACACCTCCTACCTCCGGAAGTAAAGACTATCGTACTTGATGCTGGACATGGAGGAAAAGATCGCGGATGCAAGGGGTCGATAGCCAAAGAAAAGGAAATTGCACTTTCTATTACAAAAAAGGTTGGGGAGTACATATCAGCATATCATCCTGATGTCAAAGTTATTTTTACACGTACAGAGGACGTCTTTGTGACGCTGAACGAAAGAGCACGTATTGCCAATAGAAACAAGGCAGATCTTTTCATATCAATACATTGCAATTATATCCGCAAGCGGCCTGAAGTCAGAGGGTCTGAGACGTATGTGATGGGATTGCATACCGCTGATCATAATCTGAATGTTGCTATGCGCGAAAATGCCTCTATCGCATTGGAACAAAATTTTGAAGAAGGATATGACGGATACGATCCCAACAGCGCGGAAAGCCACATCATGTTATCCATGTATCAGAATGCTTTTCTCGAAAGGAGTATCCTTTTTGCCGAGTTGGTGGAGAATCAAATCCCCATGAATGGTGAGGGAAAACATAAGAGCCGAGGTGTAAGGCAAGCAGGCTTTCTGGTATTGAAAGCAACGGCAATGCCCAGTGTGTTGGTCGAGTCGGGATATCTGAGCAATGATATCGATGAAAAACTGCTGCTTTCTGATAACGGTCAAAAGAATGTCGCTTTTTCCATATTTAAGGCATTTACATCTTATAAGAATATTATAGAGGGAGATCAACCTGGAGAACTGGTCCAAACAGGCTTTGTCCAAACTGAACCATCCGCTCAAGAGACAAAGAAATCGGAAAATGAAAATACAGCGTCTGAAGAGCCCGCTTTGATTGAGGAAGAAAGGGATCTGAAACTAGAGAATTCCGTGATCGCAGATGTTGCAGTAAACGACGACAATCTTTCTGTAGCCACTAATGAAAAACCAACAGACACAGCGGTATCCAAACCAAATATTGAAAAGTCAAAGACATATAGAATTCAACTTGTAGCAACACCTCTAGAAATTGATATGAATATTCCCAAGTGGGCGCAACTAAAGGATGACATTAAAATCCTGAAGGTGGATGGATTACTCAAATATCTCATAGAAACCGGTTCGGAAATGGAAGCGGCACAAAGGAAGCTGGAGGAAATCAGAAGTAATGGCTTTCCAAAAGCATTCTTGTCCAGTTATAGGGGTGACAAAAGGATTAAAATCTTGCACTATTAGTTTGAAGTCTGCTGGCGGACATCATCACTTGAATGTCAAATCCAATACATTAACTACTGCCATCCTGCATTATCTTCTTATAATTGCATCCTATTTGGGCGATTCCTGTTAAAAATCAAAGGAAAATAGCGCTGTCATATGCGAAATGAAACTAAAATTGGGATTCTGGTCATCGTTTGTATCGTAGGCCTTCTATGGGGATTGAAGTTCCTAAAAGGACAGAATATTCTGAATCCCAGCCAGACCTTTTATGCAGAATATCCTTATGTGGACATGCTCGCGGCTTCGACACCTGTCACTGTTAGTGGTATACAGGTTGGGGTAGTGACAGATGTCTATCTAAAACCCGATGACTTGAAAACTGTAGTGGTCAAGCTGGATGTCGAGAATCGTATGAAAATCCCAAAAAGTACTATCGTCCAGATCGTAATGACCAGTATCATGGGGGAGAAAGCTATCGTTCTGAACTTCGACGCACCTTGCAGTGGTGACAACTGTGCACAAAGCGGTGACTACCTCCAGGGTGAAACATTGGGAATTGTCGAGTCCATGATAGGAGAAGAATCCGTGGATGAATTGATGGGGAAACTCAAGTCTGGAGCTGCAGGGGTTTGGGATACACTATCTTCCAAGATGTCCGACCCAAGTTCTGAAAGCGAATCGATGAGACAAATCAAATCAATAATCTCCAACATGGATGCTATGACGCGACAGATTAATTCTCTGCTGTACAATACCTCCAGCTCAATCACCGGTTTAATGCGGAATTTGGATAGCATCTCATCTTCTATAGCTAGTAATAATGCTCAAATCGTATCTATACTGGAAAATGCAGAGACACTAACGACGAATCTGAGTAAGGCCGACATCGCTGGTACAGTGGATAGTACCAAAATGATCATGTCAACTGCAAATACAACGCTGGAACAATTTGAAAAGACCCTGGCATCTACCAAGATAACTATGGATGAGATGTCTGAGTTATTTGGTGATATGAATAAATCAGAAGGAAGCATGGGGAAGTTGTTGAAGGATGATTCACTCTATAACAACATAGAATCTGCAACTCGAAATCTGGACCTTCTTCTGCAGGATTTCAGACTGAATCCCAAACGCTATACAACCATCCTGAAGAAAAAATCAAAAGAGTATGTCTTGCCGGAGGATGATCCGGCCAAGCAGTAAAAGGTTGGTGAAGAATATTGCTACCTTAACTCTGTGATAAAGATTAATGAGATAGCGGAGATATTTGAGGAACTCACCCATATTAACTTTCAAAACACCAATGCTGAACTCCAATCCCTGATTCTTCTCAATGAAGTAATCAATCGTTTTTTTGTCATTATTACGCGGGATGAACGCATTGTATTCCATACCGCTTTTGCTAGAATTGCTTTCGCACAACATAAATATCGGCTACCCAGACGCCACATTTATGCCATTCATCAAATTCGTAGATCTGCTGATACATACCACAAACAAGGTATGCAACTGGAAATAGGAAAGGATGAATTGCATCTTTTGATCAGGAGCGGTCTAAAAGGAATCCTGGAACTATTCGTACATGTCTTTGATCGGGAATTACCTGCTGATTTGGAGACGACAAGGCTAATTCAATATCCAAAATCTAAGGAAAGACAAAAAATAAAACAATTCAGAGCATCTGAAAAAGTCATCGTTCTGGAGATTGACAAAGAATCTGAATTAATGATCGCTCATCCTTTTAGTGAACCGGATACAGAAATTAAGATTCGATTCAATATTCCGGATCGAAATGAAAATTTCACGGAATCTCTGCAGATGTTCATGGAGCATGGGACATTTCCTGTCGTGATGCAGCTCGAGGGCGTTGAGATTGACCAGAATAATATTCGCCGGCCGCTGGCTTTTGTCGTGGAACCGGATTATTTACTGGATGTCACATCTGTGGCGGAGCGGTCCAAGGACTATCAGGATGAATCTATACTCTATCTCATGCGAAGATTTCTTCCCAGACCGTCAAGTACGGCTCTAGTGCTGGGGAATATTACGAATTTCTTTTTGGATGAATTGATGATGGATCATACCCTGCAATTTGAAGATCTGTTTCACCGGGTTTTTCAACAGAATCCATTGGCCTTTACGATGTTCACTGATCAGGAGGTGAGGGAGATATTTCAATCGAGTAAGCTTCACTTCTTTAATCTTAAATCTGCGATTACCAAAGAATTCAAGAGCAAAAATATCCAATGGAATGACTGCTATTTGGAACCCAGTTTCTATTCCCCGGAATATGGTCTTCAGGGACGTTTAGATATCTATCATGAAAACCCAAAGGAAGAGGACCGCCCTACGATCATAGAACTCAAAAGCGGAAAAATCTGGCGACCCAATAGACATGGATTAAACCAGAGTCATTATGCACAAACTTTGCTTTATGATTTGATGATCACTGCTTCTTATGGCCGAAACATCAATCCGGTAAGTTATATTCTATACAGCGCAGAGCCCCAGAATCAACTCAAGTATGCACCAAAGACAAAAGCCTATCAATATGAAGTGCTCAATGTCCGAAACAAACTCATAGCACTCGAAAGAGCACTCAGAAATATCAAAAGCGCACATGCGCTTTTTTCAAAGATCACTACAGATCATTTTGAAAAATCCAATGGGTTTGTGCGTCGGGATATTGAAGCATTTCAAAAATTCTATGCGAATCTCAGCAGGTTAGAAAAGGCATATTTTCTGCTCTTCGTCAAGTTTATCTCCCTGGAGCAGAGTATAGCCAAGATTGGTGTTCAACAATTCAACAACATCAATGGTCAAGCTGCATTATGGTTGGATTCCTACCAGAAAAAGGACAGCGAATTCAATATTCTGGCGTATCTCAAGATTTTGGAAAACCAGACTACCAAAGCCGATCCATTGATTCGTCTTATGCGAACGGATCAGACCAATGTCTTAGCGAATTTCAGAGTAGGGGACATTGCTATACTATACCCATTTCTGGGCACTGATGAATCCCCGATCCAGAATCAGGTATTCAAATGCACCATCGTTGACCTGGATCACAAATCTGTCGTTATCCGATTGCGGTCGAAGCAATTCAACCTGAGAGTTTTTGATCGTCATGAATTCTGGAATATCGAACATGATCTGATTGATAGTAGTTTTCTTGGATTGTATCGTAGCCTAAGTGCTTTCCTGCAAAGAGGTGATCGATCCCGAAGACTTTTATTTACTACAGAACCTCCTGCTAAACCGGGAATCTCTCCAAACCTGAATCCCTCAGGGATGACGGATGAGCAGGCACGGATATTCAATAAGGCTATCGCTGCAAAGGACTACTTTCTGATTTGGGGGCCACCCGGTACCGGAAAGACCTCTGTAATGGTCAAAGAATTGACAAAATACTATCTGGAACATACCCCATTCAATATTCTACTCCTCGCCTATACAAACCGAGCAGTGGACGAGATGTGCGCTGCCGTTGAATCGATCTCTGATCAGCTGCCCTATATCCGTATCGGCAGCAGATACTCAACAAGTCCCAGATATCGCGATCGCTTATTCAACAATATGATTCGGGAGACCAGGCGGCGATCTGAGGTCAAAAAAATGATCGATGATCATCGGATCTTTACGGCCACGATCAGTTCCTTCAGTAGCAAAGATGAATTGCTCAGATTAAAGAAATTTGATATCGTGATCATCGACGAAGCTTCCCAGGTCATAGAACCACAAATCGTAGGGATCCTCTCAAAATTTAAGAAGTTTATCTTAATTGGTGATCACAATCAGTTGCCTGCAGTTGTGCAGCAAGATATTGAGGTATCTGCGGTGGAACTCCCACTCCTCAATGATATTGGTTTGATCAATTTACGTAATTCCCTCTTCGAAAGATTGTACAAAAGGTGTCAACGTAATGAATGGATATGGGCATATGACATCCTTAGTCATCAAGGCAGGATGCACAAGGAATTGATGGTCTTCCCCAATAAAAGATTCTACAATGATAAGCTCGATTTACTTCCCGCTAACATCACCTATCGAGAGAGACAAGAAAGAGCTACACTCGTTCAATACGAAGGAAAGGACAAATTGCTTTCTCGATTGGCTACTGAGCGATTAGTCTTTATTGACACACCGATCGATGATACCAATACCAATCTCAAGACCAATAGCTACGAAGCAGACAAGGTAGTGCAGTTGATCATGGCTTTGAAAAAGCTCTACTTAAAAAAGGAGCTGGATCCATCGAAAGTTGGTGTAATCACTCCTTACAGAGCTCAAATTGCGGCTATTCGCGAACAGCTATTCCAGCATGACCTGGACCCACAAGGCTTATCAATAGACACCGTTGAAAGATATCAGGGTGGTGCCCGGGATATTATCATCCTGTCGCTGTCTCAGAATAGTAAAAGTCAGATGTATTCGCTGAGCACACCATCTGATGAGGGAATCGATAGAAAACTCAATGTCGCATTGACCAGGGCCCGGGAACAACTCATATTGATAGGAAATGAAAAGATTCTTTCCACCATCCCCGTTTATCGAGACCTCATTCTTTGGATGAAAGGAGAAAAACAGTTGTAATCCGGCATTCTAAATTGATCAGTTGTTGAACTGCTCGCAATAGGTGGATTAACTATAGTTGTTTTGTTTGCGATATCTTGAAATTAAACTATGGAAGATTCGGGATTTTGAGGTTGCTGTCCATGTGATTCATATCTGGCCGGAAATCTACCAATTGATATAGCGAAATTCTCCTTCTCTTAAAACCATAAAGTATAAAACAAAGAAGATTAAAATAATATACCAAAAACTTATTAAAATATTAGCCCACTTTTTTGACAGGAATTTTTGTAATAGAAGATACATCGTAATCAATAATTAGTTGTAAAAAGGATTTTTAGGGTATTTATTACATTCGCCATATCAACTTCCCTTATAAGTACAAAACTCACCATAACAAAATGGAAAGTAATGATAATAGAACCAATTCTGAGAACACTAGATCGTTTGGTTAATGCTTTTGCCATGGCCGTACGGTTGTAAATATGCCAACAAGCTATACCGAGTCCATGAAAAGCACCCCAAACTAAATACCTCCAACTTATTTCATGCCATAGTCCTATTACCAACATTGTGCTAATTATTCCCAATATTGGTTTTCTGGTGAAGCTCGAAATAGGAATAAAAATATAATCCTTGCACCAGCTGGTTAGTGATATATGCCATCTGTTCCAAAATTCATTAATATTCGGAGCAAAAAATGGATAGTTGAAATTTTCCATTACTCTAAACCCCATCATTAATGCTAAACCAACAGCGACATCTGAAAAGCCAGAGAAAAGAATATAAGTTTCTAGCGTGTAGGAAAATACTCTGAGGTAGGTGCCTAACCAAATACTTGATGATCCGATATTACTAATTTGTTGGAATAACAAAACAGAAATCAAGTAATTATTGATAATAACAATCTTTACATATCCGTATAAGACTCTTTCAAGACCTTCCGAAAAAAGCATACTATCCCACCTTCTTCGATAAGCATTCCGCATAAAAGGCTCAAATCTGTGTATAGGACCAATAAGAATGGTAGGCAGAAAGAATAAATAATTGATGTAATCAAAAAATGTATGCTGGGGTAATTTATCCTTATACATCTCCAAAGCATAATGAATTTGACGAAATGCATAATAAGATAATCCCAAAGGAACTAGTCTGTCTAAGGATGAAAGCGTTTCTCTGCCCATCCCAATTTTGTAAAAAACCAGATAGCACAATGAAAGGCAGATAGCAAGCAGTGCAGCCCATTTAGTTTTTATTTTTAATTTGAAAACCCCAAAAGTCAAGGTGGTAGAAATGGACAAAATCACGAATGACTTGGGTGCAAAATACGCTAAGAATACAGCAGTTCCAATGCTGATAACAGGGATTTGAAAACGATGAGGTGCTAGCCAAGATAGTAAGACGAGCAGTGCACAAGAAACAAGAAGGAGATTTAATTGCTGCATTGATCAGTAAAGTGACTGTCGATCATATTGAACAACCATGAACTATAAATTTCACATCCGGGCTTATTCAAGTGTCCAAAGTCACGATAATGGCTGAATGGGATAACTCCTTCATAGTCCCAGTATTGGCTATTGAATTGACTTTGAAAAATCTCAAACCACTCACTGCGATTCTGAATAAAAAGATCTGTTTTTTTATTGGTTGGAAATGCGCCAGCCCGTTGAACATCTAGAAAAACAATATCTGTTCCTGAGTTTCGAAAACGTTTAAGATATGAAGTGAATAGCTCGAGTTCAACTATAGGTCTTAAGTTTGGGGTATTTTGAAAGTACCGACTCGTGTCGCCCACAACTATATTTTCATTTTCATTTTCTCGTTCGAAAGTTGAATTCGTAGTTAAATTTGTAAAATTAATAGTTCCTAGAACCTTTATATCTTTAAAACTATTGACTCCATAATTAAAATCATGAATCCATTTTGATAGACTTCTTTGGTTTGCAGTAACAAATGTGGCTTCTTCCAAACAGATCAAATCAGGTTTTAGAGAAATGATAGAGTCCAGGACCTTTTTCGAAGTAATAAACTTTTCTTTGTGGCTTCCTTTTAAGATAATTTTCTTGACTATAATATTTTTATTTTGAGCCTTAAATTTATCGTGGAAATAGATATTGTTTTTAATTCCCTCGTCCGTAAGTGAAGATCCCAGAACAAGAACAAGGCAATGGTTGTCATTAGATTCGGCTATTTCTTCGGATAAATTTCTGAACTGAATAAAGAAATGATCCAGAATCCAATTTTCTTCGGATAGTCTGGTATTCATACCAAATTTGATAAAAAAAATGATAAGGCCTAGAATAATGGTAAAACTAAAGCCCCAAATATTTAATGGCGGAAAGTCAGACATTACTTGGTTTAAGCTTATTTCTTATTGTTTTATCAGCAGCTTCTATACTTGTCATGTTCATAATCTCTTTAGTACTGAATCGTATGTTGAAGATCTTTTCCAAATTTGTTATAAAAATTAAGTGAGCCAATGAATCCCAGCCTTCAGTATTCATAGAATTTGAAATTTTGGGATTTATTTTGTTATTAGGCAGTTTGAAAGCGTCAGACGCTGCACCTATAATAATCGCTATTCGACTGTGATGTGCTTCTGCATTGTGAGTAACTACGTCTGTCTTATGCAAATTCCTCAATTCTGTATATTGTATTTTTCCAGAAATAGTCTTTGGGATTTCGTCGATAGTAAAAAATGAACTAGGTACTTTGATAGCTTGAAGATGATCTTTGCAATATTGAATTAATTTATCTTTTTCGAATTCTATATTGGTGGATGGTACCACGGCAGCAACTAGGATTTCTCCAAAAATCGGATCTGGTACTCCGAAGCAGGCTGAATCCAGAATCATTGAATGTCTTGATATTACTTCGTTAACTTCTTCAGGCTGAATATTGATACCTCCTGAAATAATAAGGTTATTCTTTCTTCCTTCGATAAAATAAAAACCATCATTATCATATAGGCCAATATCGCCGGTATGAAACCATCCATCAATTATTGTTGCTGCGGTTGCCTTTTCATTTCGAAAGTACTTTGTGAGGAGGTTGCTTCCTTTAATACATAGTTCACCTTTTTCACCTGGTCCAAGAGATTGGCCATTTTCATCAATAATTTTGAAAATGCAATCTTTTGGCTTGCCAACAGATCCATACTTTAGAGTATCCTGATCGGGGCCAGAATAAGAAGCTCCCACTACGGTTTCAGTGAGACCATAATTATTAATGATTATAGTTTTAAACTTATCTTCAAAACTTTTCCAGAATGAAGCATCTAGCGGGGAAGCTGAAGAAATAATGTATTTGAAGTTTGTTGTTTGTAAGGAATTTTCAAAACCTTCAGAGAACTTTTCCAAAAATTTTAGAATGGTGGGAACAACGATAAAGTGAGAAATTTTATACTTGTAAATACCGTCAAAAATATGCTGAATTTTGTCGACATTAAAGTCAAAGGGATGGACCCAGGTTGCGAGATTGGTTGCCGCAAGAAGTGGTCCTTGAATTAAACCATCCGTATGGTAAAGTGTAAGGATGTTGAAAATGTTGGACTCCTCTTGAAGACGGTAAACATTGTTCAGTGTACTTAAATTTGCAAACAATGCCTTATGGTTAATCTGCACAGCTTTAGGTTGGGAGGTAGAACCTGAGGTAAAGAGAAGATAGGCTGTATCTTCTTGTTTTACCTTTTGTTCCAATAAACTTTCCTCAGCATTAGAAAGCAAGCTGAAAAATGAGGTTTCCTTCTCTTTAGGTTTTTCAATTCGAAGCATTTTTTTAAAAAGAGAACCCTTTCTCCGAATGCTTGATTCAATAGGTATAACTACTTTTTTTTGCTCTATTTGCTGGATGGACCATTTTTCTATCAAATCCTGATCAAGAAATAAAGCATCGGGGTCAACAAAATCAAATAACCTTGCACTCTGGTCAAAAGTATGATTTGGATCAAATGGTACAGCTACATATCCACCACGCAAACATGACAGAAATAAAATCGAAACAGCATAATCATTCAGACTGGAGATAATAATCTTATCGCCATGGTTTATACCTGATTCTTCAATTATGTTGACTGTTTTTTTTATATCAATACCCAATTCGCCATATGTATACTTTTTGTTTAAATAGGCGAATACTTTGTTTCTATTTTCTGCGGAAACAATCTGATTAATAGTAGAGTAAATATCTCGTGTCAATTTATAGTGATTTGTTTCGCAAATACTCTGAAATCAAGAGTTTTTTCTGAACTTTACCATTTGAGGAAACGGGTATTTTCGCAACTATAATGATGTCATGCGGTCTTTTTCTTTGACCAAGACTGGCTGTAACATGGTCTTTTAGCATTAATTTGTAAGCTTCAAGATCACTTACATGAGATTTGGGAACCACAAAGGCAATCATCTTTTCAACATTATCGATTTCGACAATGCATATGGTAACTTGAGCAACAAAATTTATTAGCGTCTTTTCAACTTCGGAAATATATACTAAGTGTCCTGAAGCTAATTTGATAATATTTCGATCACGGCCTATTAATTCTAAATGTCCATTTTCTTGGAAGCGTGCAAGGTCACCTGTGTAAAGCCAGTTATTCTGTATGATTTCGCTTGTTGCAGATTTGTTATTCAAATATCCCAACATGATGTTTTCACTAAAGATTCGAAGTCTTCCAGTCATACCTTTTTGTAAAACATCTCCATTTTCATTGACAATTTGTGCGATACATTGAACAGGTTTACCAACGGTGTTTTTGTTTGAATAATTGTCTTCAGGAAGCTCAGCGAAACATATTCCAGTTGTCTCAGTAAGTCCATAGTAGTTCAATATGATAATTGAGAATATCTCAGAAAATTTATGCTTAACATCAGCGTACAAATTACTTCCTGTACTTATGACCATCCGAACGGATTTCAACTTGTCATGAATCCGATCACTAAATCGAATCATCTGACCAATTAAAGAGGGTGTTGTTCCAAGGATAGTGGCTTGAAATTTTGAGATTTTATCACAAATCGCAAAAAGGTTACTTTTATTGCGCGCATCAGAAATTATAATGGAAGCACCGACCTCAAGAGGAGCTATACAATGATTGCGAAATCCGCTCATACTGTCCAATTCTCCGGGGCTATAAAATCTATCTGAAGAACTCCATTCAAATGTTTCTGAGATCATGCGACCAGACCGTACCAAGTGTCCATGTGTAAGAACTACACCTTTGGGCAATCCAGTTGATCCTGAAGTATAAAGTATGACTGCAGGATCATCAAATTTTGGCAGTACTTCATTTTGGTGTACAGATACTCCAATTTCCAGTATCCAATCTGAAAATATTTCAGTTTTATCTCTTTTATTAATATTATGTCCTTCTTCATCAAAGAGTACTTTCTTGTATTTTCGATCATCCTGAAATTGTGAGGAATAGGAACAATAATCTAGAAATACAATTGCAGGATTAATTTCAATTAATATGGTTTCAATAATGGATTGAGCTAATTCATAATCCAGAGGAACTACAATGATGCCCAACTGAACGGCGGCAAGAATACTCAAAACTGCTTCAAAGTGAGACTGCGACACAAGGGCAATCTTATCGCCTTGATGCAGACCACAAGAACTGAGTTTTTGTTTTATATTTTCAATTAATAGGTTACAATCGTTATAAGTTAACTCGGCATCATCGAATTCTGAAAAGATAAAGCAATTATCTCCATAATTTAAAAAAGCCCTTTTCCAAAGAGCATTTATCGTTTGATCAGAAAAGGGCAAGATATATTCCTGTGTGCTAACAAACTGTTGAAGGCGAAGTGAATGTCGAGTGACAGGTACTACTTGAAGAATATCACGGTCTTCCATCGTTTGTATTCTTGCGGATAGATCAATTCCTGAAATTGATAGTCTTTGACAAATTTCTCCCAATGAATTCATGCGACCTCCAAGGAAAAGGATCTTAAGCTCTAATTCTGAAAGACAATAATTATTTGCTCTTTTGAGCTTTTCCATATAGATAGGATGCCGTTCTAGAAGGTAGCCCACTTGACCGGCTAGCTTTTCAAAATTGAGGTTGACAACAGATTGCCCCCAATCCACATCTATTAAGGGATTAATTAAAAGGTAATGTGAATCTGAATAACCTAGTTCTTTAAATCCAAATGATCCTAAAGTTTCTTTATTGCTCCAGCTTTCAGGGATGATGGCAATTAATGCATTATAATGATGTGAATTAGGATTGCTTACTAACGGTACAGATTTAGCTTTTGACAGCTCATTGATTCTAAACATTTCGGGCTCAGGAAGAACAAAACCTTTTCTTGGGGTGCTTTTAGCAAGTTTTTGAAAAAACGCTTCGTAGTCAAGACCGTGAATTTGACGGCAACCCCTTTCAAACCAGGGATCAGGTTCATTATTAGTCAAGTGAACATGTGGAAAAAGAATGGTGGCGTTATCATGTGTGATACGAAATAGTTCTTTCATCAACAATGATTGATCAAAGCGATGAAAGGTATCTAAACCTACAACAAGTCCAATAGAATTATCTTCAAATAGAAAAGGCTTATCAAAATTGTGAAAGATAACCTGAACCTTCGTTTTATTTATCTCCGAAGTATACCAAAAATGAAATCCTTTGTATCCCAATACATCCTTATCACCCTCCCAAACATTAATCACTACATTTTCAGGGAAAATTCCAGCCAAAAAAGCTGCCGTCCACCCGGTACGGTCCCATAAATTTAGTATGACATCATTCTTTTTTAATCTTTTTTTTAGAATGCTTATAAATGGGAATAATGCTTTATAGGCTTCATTAAAAGGTTGAAAACATGCATAGATATCATAATTAGGTCGTCGACCTTTTTGTCGAATAAACCGCTCATAATTTTGTTTTGATGCCCTTGTTTTCTCGTTAAGTTTCTTAAGTTTTTTCGAAATATTACTAGGCGAAAAAAAATCAATTTCATTAGAAAATATAATACCATCAACAACAGGAACAGATTCTACGAAGTTTGGAGAGACTAGTATTCCAGTATTCTTCTCTGGATACCCTTCAATCGTATAGAACGATAGATTTTTAAAGATGCTTCCAAATTTATGATCCTTTGTCGCCTTTGAAAAGACAGCATTTTGCATACTATATTTACTATTGGCCAATACAAAAGTTTCGGTAGTGTTGCAGTTGAATGCCTATAATTTATGGGTTACAAATAAATCCCTGGTCTTCTTTTCATTGAGTTGTTGTGTTTACCAAGCATTTGTTAAGCCAAAAAATCATATAGATTTGATAAACATGCTGACTAGCACTATTTATAGCAAATTTCGATGGTCGCTGAATATCATTCTTGGGATATTCACCACAAAGGAGTCGCACCGATTATATCCTTTTTTTATGAATGATAGGTACTTTGAGTATAAAGCAATCGGAATACTATGAGGGTATTTCACCAGAGTTGATGATCTTTATCAAAGGTGAAATAATGGCTGAAAAATTAATCACGATGTAGGGTTTTCTTTTCCTATTGTGGTTGATTCAAATATGATTGAAAAAAGAATAATCGAATGACGAAAATCATACCAATGGCACCAAATAGGACAAGATCATAACCTCAATTAGTCCAATAACCGAAACAAGGGCAAACATCGTCGTCCATGTCTGAAGGGTTTCTTTTTCATTGAAACCGGCCATCCTTGACACTATCCAAAAGCCACTGTCATTCATCCAGGAAATAAATCCGGATCCAAATCCAACTGCCAGAAGGATATATATGGGGTGATAGTCCAGTTGGGATCCATCACCAATCAATGCATAGACAATGCTCGCCGCCGTGATCATAGCCACAGTACTAGAGCCTTGAGCTGTTTTCATCACGGCTGAAATGATCCAGGCTAACAGGATGTAATGGATATGAAAACTGGATGTGGCTAATTCAATCGCTTCCCCGATACCGCTATGTTTGATCATGGCTCCAAAGGCTCCGCCAGCACTGGTAATGAGTATGATGATACCTGCGATTTCCAGAGGATTAGCAATGCCTTCCCAAAGCTGCTTTGCATCAAGATCTTTCTCTTTGGCCCATAAAGAAACTGCAATTGCAGCCCCCATACCCATAGCGATATTCTTGTTACCAATGAATTGGATCCAGCCGGGTGAATTCTCCATAAGGACATTAAAAATCGAGGCAAGGCTAATCATCAATATGGGAATCAATACCGGCATGATGGACACCAAAAGGGAAGGGCCCTCGATTGATTTTTCAGAACTTATTTGCGTACCTCGAACAGGAATATGCAATCGATTCTCCATATTTCTACCGATCCAGATCACACTGGCTGCAGGAATGATTCCGACTAACAAACCAGCGATAATGGTAATACCTAGATCGATTTGGAGTGTCTCTGCCATGATCAGTGGTCCAGGCGTAGGTGGTACAAGAATGTGCGTAACAACAGCACCCCCGGCAATGGCCACCACATATAGTACATAGTCTTTTCCGGTCTTTAGAGCTAGCGCAATAGCCAAAGGAATCAGGAGAAAGAATACCGTATCAAAAAAGACCGGAATGGAGAGGATAAATCCTCCAAGCAACAAGGCGATCGACGCCTTTTCTTCGCCAAAAACATGAAGTAAGCTGGTTACAATTCGTTCTGCAGCACCACTCTCCATCATAGCAGCCCCGATAATGGCTGCCAGGGCTATCACCCAGGTTATCTTCCCTGCGACACTCCCAAATTCCTGCATGGGTAACTCCACCGCAGCAACCAAGGGATGCATACCTTCAGCCACGGGTAAATCAACAGAAATCAAACCCACAATTATAGATGTCAGGATAAGCGCAATAAAAGGATGAATCCGAAGCCGGGATATCATAACAACAACTGCGATAATCCCAACGGCCAAAACAGCAAATGGCCAATAAGGAGATGCTAAAAGTTCTTGCACTTGAGTCAGTATTTCGTCTAAACCAAAATAGGTTATTTATTCTACGCTAATGGACAACTCTGATATAATTTTCCTGGACGAATTACCTACCCTCAAGTTGTAGTTTCCTGGTTCTATTTCCCATGCTGCCTTATCAACATTGTAATAAGCCAGCTCCTTTACCGGTATTGCGATTGTAGCTGTGGTATTTTGACCTGCGGTCACCAATACCTTTTCGAATCCCTTTAATTCCTGTAGTGGCCGATCAACCTTAGAATCATTTTTTGTTGAATATACCTGGATCACTTCTTTGCCGTCTTTGTTGCCGGTGTTCTGAATGTCGACAGTTATCATAATGGTCTCCTCACCGGAGTAGGACTTTTTGTCGGTCCGGGCATTTTTCAATTCAAATGTGGTGTAAGAGAGACCATAGCCAAATGGATACAAAGGATCGATATCTTTTGTATCAAACCACCGATATCCCACTAGTAAGCCTTCATCGTAAGACACGACTTTATCACCTGGGAAGCTATTGGTGGCATGGGCTGGAGAGTCATCCAGTTTTTCGGGCATGGTCCAGGGTAGCTTGCCGGAAGGATTCACTGCACCCAATAAAACATCAGCCAGGGCATTACCCCCTTCCGATCCATTGAACCAACTCCAAACCAGTGTCGAGGCTTTTTCCTTGATACCCTTGATATTAAAAGGGCCACCACCAATAATCACCACGACAGTATTGGGATTTACCTCCAAAATTTGCTCAATGAGTTCTTCCTGCCCGAATGGTAACTCTAAATCCGCGCGGTCAGAAGCTTCCGTCTCATAATCTCGATTTGAACCTGCAAAGACAATACATGCATCTGAATTTTTTGCTGCCTGTATTGCTTCTTCAAGCATCTCGGGTTCTAATTTATCTATTGTGTTTACGGCTTCTTGGGTAACTTCCCCAAATACTGCTTCGCTTTTTGGTGCATAGCGCTCAAGATAACCTTCTGCATAATTTATATTTATAGACTTCGGCAATCTGTTCTGCAATCCTTCCAGTGGTGTTATCTCTCTTTCGGTTTTTACACCGGCGCCAAAACCACCTAAGGCATTTTTCTTAGTAGCATTGTTTCCTATGACTGCTATGGATTTAAGTTGCTCAGGATTTAAGGGTAGAATATTATTGCTGTTTTTCAGAAGAACAATGGACTCGGCAGCAATATCGTAAGCGTCTTGAAAATGCGCTTCTGTATTGATACTTCCTCGCTTGCGATCTGTGGCCCCCATACTCTTTAGGGTATACATTACTTGCAATATTCGTTTGACATGTTTGTCTATCTCTTCCTCTGAAATTTTATCAGATTTTGCAGCGTCAATTAATGCATCCGCAAGAAAGAATTCATTGAAGGGTTTGGGTGTCCCCATTTCAATATCCAGACCACTTTCCAGGGATTTTACAGTAGTATGCACGGCAGCCCAATCCGAAATCACAACGCCTTCAAATCCCCATTCATCTCTCAATACCTCGTTAAGCATATAATTGTTCTCGCATAAATATTCATCCCTGAATTTATTGTATGCACCCATCATGCTATATGCATTAGCCTCGACTACTGCGGCTTTGAAAGCAGGCAGGTAAATCTCACGTAAGGTGCGCTCGTCAATCTGGACATCCACAAAATCCCTATTGGTTTCCTGATTATTGGCCGCATAATGTTTTACACAGGCAGCCACATCATTTTCCTGTAGACCGACAACGAATGGAACAGTCAATTTTTTGTTGAGAAAGGGATCTTCAGTAAAATACTCATATGTTCGACCTCCTAATGGAGTCCTGATGATGTTAATTGCTGGAGACAGCAATACATCCTTGCCCCTTGCTCTTGTTTCTTCACCTACACTATTTCCAAATTTGTAGGATAGTCGAGTGTTCCAGGTGGCGGCCAGACCTCCACCAGCGGGATAATAAGTGGCAAAATCGTTGTCCCAACCTGCAGGTGCCCAGGAATCTCTTGAGATCTCTTCACGTACTCCTAGCGGACCATCGGCCATCTTCAATTCAGGAATACCTAATCGCTCAACACCTGCTGTATTAAACATACTTGTTCCATGAAGCATCCCCACTTTCTCTTCCAGGGTCATCTGAAGGATAAGACTATCGATCTTGTCGTCAAAATCATGAGCGATGGCCTTGCCCTTATAAGATTTTGAGGGTGCTGCATTATTCAAAGTAGTATCATTTTCATTCATCTGATCGCAAGACGTAAATAAGGAAAGCACTATCAGCATTAGTAGAGTTGGTGTTTTAAAATTCATAAATCCAGGTAAGTGATTAAGCAAAAGGGCTAAATAACGAAAATCCAGACAGGTGATTAGGAGATTTTGAAACTAAATGAAAAAAGAAATACTGAATTGAAATCCAGAAGGTGTTAAATATATAACCTTGTAACACTAGCACAAATATTCAGAATAGTTGAAAATATACTCAATAATGATGCATATTGATTCCATGAATTTCAGCATAAGAATGAAAGGGTATGGTTTCCTCTCACTATTACTGATCGTTATGTTTTGCTCCTGTAAAAAGGCCGCATC
>JAHHJQ010000197.1 GCA_018680005.1 Bacteroidia bacterium
GTTTGCAGGAGGTGCGTTGTCGTTCAAGATGGAAGGCCTTATACAACTTTCGGATTACGAAATCCAAATCATCCATGGCACCAGGCTTCGGAATAAACTAAAGCAGCATGATCCATCTTTTGGAAATATACATTCATATCAACAGGAAGCAGCAAGAGTGGCCTACTATTTACTTTTGAATCTATCCTAATTCCTGAATTTCATCCATATGACTGCCCAGTTTTATAGCATAATCGATGAGCAAATGGACCCGGCTATTATAGAAGAAATGCTCTTGACTTTAGAAAAAGATCACACCAAATATCTCCGGATCAAAGAACAATGGAAAGAACTCAAAGGGGAACTAACATTTCTGGAAAAAATCAATCCCTTCGATGAGAGAGATAAAAAGGGAGAGATCTTGAAAGAAGATATCAAATTGCAGGACATTGAAAATGTCTACAATGACGACATGAAGGTGATTTCACAGCTTGCGAAGGCGGCTATTCTATCTGTTTCTGCCTTTAATTTTAAATTTCGATATTTGGATTTAATACAATCAATAAATGATATATCTGCTAGCGGCCCAAAAGGTGCCTGGGTTATTGGTCGTGAAAAAGCAATGAAGAAAGCTGCTGCTTTAAATCAATCACTGACGGACCAATATGGAAGTATTTATTCGGATTGTCCAAAGCTTTCGAAATTGTTAAAGAGGTACATCAGCTATTTAATTGAACCTTACCATCTCCCGCATAAGTTAAAACACTGAATAAGATCAAGGATTTCTCAATGAAAATAGATTGATTTTATTGCTTCAGTTTCTATATTAATGTCATGATTACCCAGCTCTATAGTGTTGTGGATGAAAACCTGGATCGTGAAGAGGTTGAGCAGATATTGCTAACACTAGAAGATGACTTAACTCGATTTCAGGCAGCGAAGGAGGATTGGCGCTACCTTAAGAATCAATTGACATTTATCGACAAGATCAATCCATTTGGAGAAAGAGATAGAAAGGGAGAAATCTTACGTGCGAAATACGATATGGAGGATATTGCCAGATTATATAACGAAGATATGTCGATTGTAAGAGAGAAGGCTGCTGAAGCAATTAAGTCCGTTGATGCATTCGTGGCTAGTTTTCAAATGGATTGGCTAATGCGTTCAATTGAAAATATCAGTGTCAAATATTATGGACGAACCAACAACCGTGGATTTAAAAATAGTGGGATAAGATTAGTTGGAAAAGATGATGCGCTCAGGAAAGCAGAACAATTGAATCAGACTTTGTTAAAGGCTTACGGAGAACTCTACCGTCAATGTCCGGGATATCCGACATTCATCAAAGGGTACATGAACTATCTCACAGAACCATATCATCTGCCGCTGCAACTCTAATACATGCAGTAGCCTCTTCAACACGTCTGCTGAAGAGGCTACTATTGCTAATAATTAGCAACATGCCGATCCACAGCAAGAATCTGGGCAACATGATGCTACTAGTCCTACTAGAGGGAGAATGAAACTGAAAAATGTCATGATGTAAATTTTTGTGAACCCCTTTTCATAAGGGTTCGATTTGAAAATATTAATAAATCGTAATATTACGATAGATGTAGCCAAAAAAAATCCAGTTTTAACAACAGGTATTCAATTTTTTAAACAAATCATTCAAGGTGTTCCCAAATGATTTGCAAGTAGCTTCATCCACGCAATAACACCGGTATACTCCATCCACTTCGCCCTGTACAATTCCAGCTTCTTTCATCGCCTTGAGATGTTGCGAAATTGTTGCCTGAGACAAAGGTAATTCGTCGACAATGTCTCCGCAAACACAAGTGCCTTTCCGGATCAAATGCTCCAAAATCGCTATTCGTGCTGGATGCCCCAGCGCTTTTGCAAAAGAAGCAAGTTTGTTCTGTTGTGGTGTAAATAAATCTGATTTCGTTCTACCCATATCTATCGCAATATTACGATAAAGTATTACCTCATGCAATAGTAGCTTCGATTTTCACCAAAAAATATTAGGTTAAACCGTACTTTCGGACTTTTTAAGAACAAATTAGTCGACAATGAGACCCACACAATTTCTCTTTTTAATCCTTGCAATGTTTGTTTTTGGTTGTGCTCAAGAAACCAAAAAGAATGTTGCTGACATGACTGATGACGAGATCCGCGCATGGGCTGATGAGATCGCTCAGAAGTATATTATTGCGGATGGACACGTAGATCTCCCCTATCGGTTGAAGGTGCGCAATTTCCGTTTTGAAAAAGAACTTCTGGGAATTCCTGTTGAGACTGAAGACGGCGATTTTGATTATGTGCGTGCCAAGAAAGGTGGGCTGGATGCTCCATTTATGTCAATATACATACCCGCGAGTTATCAATCTGACGGTATTGATGATAGTGCCAAAGTATTTGCAGATTCCTTAATTGACATGGTTCAGGGAATTATCGAAATACACCCGGACAAGTTTGCCACTGGTAATTCCACTGCTGAAGTTGAGGCTGCTTTTGCTTCAGGAAAATTATCGCTCCCAATGGGTATGGAGAATGGAGCCCCTATTCTGAATGACCTCTCTAATGTTCAATACTTTGCAGATCGAGGAATCAGATATATCACCTTAACCCATTCCAAGGATAATCAAATTTGTGACTCCTCTTACGATACAACAAGAACATGGAATGGACTGAGTCCATTTGGTAGAGAAGTAATCCCTGCTATGAATAAGGCCGGGATCATGATAGACATCAGCCATGTTTCCGATAGTGCTTTTTATCAGGCAATAGAAATTTCCGAAGCCCCGGTTATTGCTTCTCATTCTTCTCTTCGACACTTCACACCTGAATGGGAAAGGAATATGAATGATGACATGCTTAAAGTACTAGGCGAAAACAACGGCGTTGTAATGATCAATTTTGGCTCCACATTTTTGGACAAATCAGTTGCCGAAGCTAACCGGGAAAATAGAAACAAGCTAGGTGAATTATTGGATAGTCTGGGTTTGGACCGTCGCGAAGATGCAGCAAAACCGATCATAGAAGAATTTAGAAAAGACCACCCTTCGTTATATGCTGATGTCGATAAAGTAGTCGAACATATCGAACGAGCTATCAAGATTGCCGGAATAAATTCCGTTGGATTTGGATCCGATTTTGATGGTGTCGGGGACTCTCTTCCAACAGGACTAAAAGACGTATCGCAATATCCAAATGTCATATATGCGCTTTTGAAAAAAGGATA
>JAHHJQ010000209.1 GCA_018680005.1 Bacteroidia bacterium
GGCTTGACCTTGGAGAACACGATACCTCCAAGAAGAATAAGAGCAATGATAAACATGAAGGTGGTCTTGTTGATCCAGAAGGTTTCCGGGTTATTGTGCATCAGACTATAAACCACAGCTACCGTCATGATGATAGAAAACAACAGCACCAGGTGAATCAACCAACGCTCAATTTGCCAGGCTTTGAGTGACTTGTCCGACAAATGCCTGAACGGATCACCTGCTGTTTCTGCGAGGCCTCCACATCCGCAAACCCAGGAGCAATACCATCGCTTACCATATTTGTATGTAAGGATAGGAGAGATCACAAAGATCATTGCGATTCCGAGTATCAGCATAAACAATCCAATTCCACCACTAGCGATGAACCCTTTGATATTCCAATCGTCAAAGAAGTAGTAATTCAACGGCCACATGTTCTTCATATCATTATATGGCACATTCATATTCGCCATGAATTCAGGAATCAGATAAGCAAACCCTAGTTGGAAAAACATGACACTTATCGTTCTCAGAACCTGATATTTATTGTGTCGGTATTTCCAGATAAATTTTATTCCAAATATGAGAATAGCGATGGTGTAGAGTGTTCCATAGACAAACCACTGGCTTGCTGGTTGACCTTTTAGAAGTTGAGATAACGGATCAAAGAAAGCCACTAATCCTGAATTGGCCACTTCATCAGAACCCTGTCCAAGATACTGTGGGAACCAATAGAGCAAGACATAAAAGCCTGTCAGAACTATACCGGAAGTCCATCCCATAACACCTCGAGACGCCAAACCACTAAACCAGACTCCATCATTCTTAATACCTGCCGATTTGGTGAGATAAGCACGCCATGCATACCCGATAGTTCCTATCGAAATAAGTACAAGTGAAAAAGTGAGTAGCTGACCAATGCTCAATCCCATACTCGGTAAGTTGCCCACCGATGCAAGGAGCATCATTAAGAGTCCAACGCCACCAAAACCGGCCATCAATTTTTGGATCCCATCTGTGAATGGGGGATGCGGGTTGGACAAGGACATGCTTCTGTTTACTTCCTGCGCCATAACCTATGTATTTAGAAAAGAGAAAACTGCATCCCAGCTTCTCTTTGATTTGTTAGACAATTGTTTTCCATTTTGTTGGTTGTATTGGGTTATGATTTCATGCTCATAAGAGGGGTAGAATTCAGGATCAAAATTGGCCAATGATAAGTGCTCCAAAACATCGTCAATGGGTGTTTTGTCCTTAATCCATTTTTCGCAAACTTCATGTCGAAATCTAATGCCAAACAGATTGAAACCAATAGCGGATTTGTCATTGTCGTCATAGACAATTCGTACTAATATATCTTCTTTCGGATGCTGCCATACAAGGCTTTTATGATGGTCCGGTGGCTTTGCAAGGACAGTTCCATAGGTTTGATATTCAATATCCAGGAATTTGGCACTGTTGAACCAGATACCCGGGTCATAAGATACAGATTGACCACAAATGTTATAAGCGGCAGTTTCACCGGTCATTCTTCCGGTATACCATACAGCCTCCACAGGTCGTCGACCTTCTTCTGGATTTCGCATTTGTGCACAATCACCAATAGCATATACATCATCAGCACTAGTCTGAAGAAATTCATTGACGAGTATACCTTTCTGCGTCTCGATGGAGGCATTGTCCTTCACGAAGCCAATATTAGGATGAACACCGGCAGTCAGACCTACATAACCACATTCAATGCGTTCGCCTTTGTTGGTAACCACTGCACATGCCGCTCCCTTGCCATCATCTACAATTTCCTTAAGTTCTGTTTCCAATCTTAAGTCTATTCCGTGGTGTACAATGGTATGATTGATCATTTCAGATTCCTCTGAAGGCAGCACCATATCCCAGTAGCTTTTTTCTCGCACGAGGAAGGTGACCGGAATATGTCTTGAATGAAACATTTCAGCCATCTCAATCCCAATTAATCCACCGCCCACGATTACGGCTCGCTTAAGTCCGGGGCTAAAGGTTTCCATCTGTTCGAGATCCTGAAAACTGTACAGACCACCTACTCCTTTGAGATCTTGTCCGGGCCATCCAAATTTATTGGACGCGGATCCAAGCGCCAGTACGAGCTTGTCATAGTCTAGGTTTTTACCGCTTTTTAACTTGAGTGTTTTCGAGGATGTGTCGACATCAATGACATGATCTCGTTTGAGATCGATTCGGTTCTTTTCCCAAAACCAGGGTTCATAAGGTTGCGTATCCTTGAACCGCATGTGCCCCATATAGATATACATGAGGGCTGTTCTCGAGAAAAAATACTCTGTTTCACTGGAGATGATGGTAATCTGATGATCGCTTAGTTTTCGGATGTGCCGGGCACAGGTGACACCACTTATACCATTGCCTATGATTACGATATGCATTAAATGCTTTTATATTTTGAACGAAGAAAGATAATCCTTGCAGAATCATTGGTGTTACGGCGTTTTGAATCCTTTAGGATAATAGGTGCGCGCAGGGCACAAGTGACACCACTGATTCCATTTCCAATAATTACGATATGCATTAAATGCTTTTATATTTTGAACGAAGAAAGATAATCCTTGCGGAATCTTTGGTGTTACGGCGTTTGGAATCCTTTAGGATAATAGGCAAGCGCTGGGCACAAGTGCCACCACTGATACCATTGCCTATGATTACGACATGCATAGATTGAAAATCAATTTGGTTTGAACCATGTTAAGCTAATCAATTCCACTCAAATGTACATGTAGGTCACTAAAGAAGTAAGCATTGGGTATGTCTTCAATTTGACATTATCTCGATTGTGTCAGGGGCTTATTGCTTTACTCCTATGAACAAACAGACCCAGCCAATGACAAAGAATACACCTCCTATCGGCGTGATTGGACCAAGAATACCGATCTTCCAAATGGATAAACCATACAAGGATCCGCTAAACAAAATGACACCAAAAAGTAGACACCAAAATGCTCGAGATATCCATTTGGAGGAATACGTTTGGGATATAATACCCAGGGCCAGAATTGCCAGACCATGGAACATTTGATATAATACACCTGTCTCATAAGGACTTACGCGATCATTGGCTTCAAGGATGGGTTTGAGGGCATGTGCACCAAAAGCACCAATGATGACAGCAAGACCGCAGATAATAGCGCCGGTTTTTAAGATCGTATTTGATTTCATCCTGCCAATATAGATTGTTCAATGCTAAGCTGTTTGGTAAGATGTGGGAATATCGAGTATTTGAGGATTCGATTCGCATGCATTGCATGCTTAGACGATTTGGATTGTTAGTTTTTTGAATATAGTTTTTTCAAATTGAAAATTAAACACGTCTTTCATACAGTCGCTAAACATTGGAAAAGGCGTAGCGATTTTGAAGTTGTGGATTCAAAATTTTCCCAAACAGATCCATTAAGTGAATAGAAATATCAATTATTTCATAATGCAACTTCAAAAGATCAGGAAAGCAGGCTTATTCCTAAGGACCAATTTTGAGATAAAATAGTTAGCGAGTCGCAATTTCTTTTTTGAATAATTAAGCGACCTTATGAAAGACTAGCCTTTTGGTTCGTTTTGGGCAATGCCAAAATGAACAAGGCAAATCAACATCAAAAATCCTATACCTTTGCATGTGTTTTAGCATTATCAAAAATGGCTTCTCCACGCTAGCCCGTCGATTCCCTAAAGGGAAAGTCAGCGCTAGGTGAAGATCGAGCAATGTATTGATGATAAAAAAATGATAAATATTAGATAATGGCCACTCCACGCTCGGTAGCATTTCATACACTAGGCTGCAAGCTCAATTATTCTGAGAGTTCAGCATTGGCCCGTCAATTTGAAGGGGCAGGGTATAGTGTCGTACCCTATAATGAATTGGCTAATGTATATGTGATCAATACATGTTCAGTTACCGATTTTGCAGATAAGAAATGTAGACAGGCCGTACGTCGGGCGCGCCGAAAATCTCCCGATGCCAAGGTGATTGTTACCGGTTGTTATGCACAGTTGAAGCCAAAAGAAATTTCAGATATCGAAGGAGTGGACCTGGTCCTTGGAGCTGCGGAGAAATTCCGAATCCTGGAATTTGTAAATGATCTGACGGTCGGAGAGAGCGAGGCCAGTTATTTTGCGGGAGCAATCAAAGAAGTTGAGGGGTTCAATGATGCCTACTCCTTTGGAGACAGGACCCGTTCTTTTTTGAAAGTACAGGATGGGTGTGACTACAAATGTTCATTTTGTACCATTCCATTAGCCAGAGGTAAGAGCAGAAGCAATACGGTGGCTAGTGTTGTTGAAACTGCACAGGAAATTGCTTCCAAAGGCATTAAAGAAGTTGTACTTACAGGAGTGAATATTGGTGATTTTGGATTATTGGATGATACTACTGGGGGTTCAAGTATGAATCAACCAAGAGAGACATTTTTGGATCTGATCCAGGCGCTGGATGAAGTTGACGGTATAGAAAGATTTCGAATCAGCTCTATTGAGCCAAATCTTTGTAGTGATGCGATCATCGAAGTTGTAGCACAGTCAAAAAGATTTGTCCCACACTTCCATATACCCCTTCAATCCGGAAATGACAAGATGCTCAAGATGATGCGGCGTCGATACAAAAGGACTCTATATGCTGATCGCGTGGCTTTGATCAAAAGGCTAATGCCCCATGCCTGTATCGGTGTTGATGTGATCGTTGGATTTCCAGGAGAAACAGATGGAGATTTTAAAGAGAGCTATCGCTTTATCAACGAACTGGATGTCTCCTATCTTCATGTATTTACTTATTCTGAAAGAGCCAATACACATGCGATCAATTTAGAAGATCCAGTCCCAATGCATGTCAGAAGACAGCGAAATGAAATGCTTCGAATCTTGTCAGAAAAGAAAAAGCGGTATTTCTATAATCAGCATCTTGGCTCTGAAAGAAAAGTGCTTTTTGAGCAACATAAAGACCCACAATTCTTGTCTGGGTTCACTGATAATTATATCAAGGTTTTGGTACCTTTTGAAGATGGATTATTAAACACAATTCACTCAGTGAAATTGGATCAGATAAATTCCGAAGGGATGATGATTTCAAGTATGAAGGAAATGGTCTAACGAACAGTAATACTTTTCAATTCTAAATGGTTATAGATCATTCAATTCGATAAATTCAATCTGATATTCTTCTTTGACAAGTAGTTCTTGTTCACAGTTTGATATTGGCCTCTAACTAACGTGCGGTTAAAGTAGTGGTTAACTTACCGTTGGTAAATAACAAGGTGTCAGGTAGGCTTGAGTATACAAGTGAATCTTGACTTAAATTTCTCTTAAGGAAAAGTTGAAAATCGGCAGAAACATAATTATCATCCAATGTCAATATTTCAATATAACTATTATCGGTATCATATACCGCAAACCTATCTCCGACAACATCTCCATCGTCTTGTAGCGTAATAAAGCTTGCATATGGTTCATTATGATTATTACGGCTCTCAGTTTTTAGATTATATCTTCCTAATTCACACGGAATTTGCCCAAATACAATTTTTTGTCTCAGTAGTCCATTCTGATTGTATTTGTCTATAGTGAAAGATATACCTGGATCATTGGCAAAAGTAACCGTATCCTGGCGATGATCAAATCCTATTACTAAGGCATCTTGCCAAGGCGAACCATTCAAAGTAGCAGTAACACTTCCTTCATAGTCCCAAAGCCGCCAATCTGGATCCTTTTCACATGATTGGAAAATCATGAACCCTAGAAAAATCAAAAATATCCTTGACCTATTCATGAATGACTATTCGTTTGGTCGAGTAATCCTCACCATTTCTTACGGTAATGAGATAGATACCGGGAGTCATGTTTTTCACATTAACATTATATATCTCATCACCATCAATTTCATTTGCTCTATTTAAAAGCACACTTGACTTTCCATCCATACTGGTCAGGCTAATAATCGTTGTTGTGTTAGCCTTGAATTTATACCACACATTAAAATCATTAGTTGCTGGATTTGGAAATAATTTGAAATCATCAACAAAATCAATTTCAGGATTAAATTTATTTTCTTTGGTTTTGGCTGCAGATTTGGAGTCTTGATTGGAAGATATCAATCCGGTAGAGTTGTTTACAGTAAGGAATTTGGTTATTGTTTGACCATCTGAGCATACAACAGTGACGCGTAAAATGAAATAGCCCACAGGAAAGTTTCCACCGAGAAACATGTTTTGCATGTAACATGTTCCGGTTCCATCGCTGGTGTAAGACCAACCATCGGTACTATAAGCCCAATTGATACTCTGCACACTAGAACAATTCTGGATATTAACACACCAAGTTCCATAAGAGTAATTTGAAAGTGTTGATGGTCCTGAGAGTTCAACGGTC
>JAHHJQ010000221.1 GCA_018680005.1 Bacteroidia bacterium
ACTTAATGGGAATTAGTGACACACTCGCGAAAACGAACAAAGAAAGATATATTTCATTTTCAACCCCATTCTCTCCTTCCAATGCACGTCATGCATTGGCTTTATTCAAGGGTGATGTCTATCTAGGACTTGATGCAACTTCCCTTGCACCTGAGGATTTGGACTTTGCCCAGGACCATCTCAGAATATTATCAGGACTATATGGAATCCTTAAACCACTGGATTTAATCCAAGCCTATCGACTAGAAATGGGGACTTCATTGAAATTCCGAAATAAAAAGAATCTCTATGAATATTGGGGTGGCGCCATCACAGAAGCTATCAATGCTGAACTAGGCGATGACGACCATATCATTAATCTTGCTTCTAATGAATACTTTAAGGTTCTCAAGCCTAAAAAATTGAATGCTCCGGTATACAACATCAACTTCAAAGAATATAAAGACACCAAACTCACTTTCGTCTCCTTCAACGCCAAAAGAAGTCGTGGTCTGATGTCCCGATGGATCATTCAGAATAGAATCAATGATATCCGTGATATCTATAGATTTAATCTGGATAGATATCAGTTTGATCCAGCACATTCGGATGAATTCAATCTAACTTTTACCCGAACATTTAAGAAAGCCGGATCCTAGACTTGCAGACGCCCGATGAATGCTTAGATTGGTATATTCACCTTCCAATATTAGTTATAGATGAAAAATCTTTCTACCATCTTGTTTTCCGTCCTACTTTTGCTTTTTGTTGTCGGATTGAGCAGTTCATTTCAGATTGGAAATAGAAGTATTCCGCCTATTGGTAAATTTTTTAGTCCTTCTCATGGATTTTGGCAAAATGCCAAACTTCTGAATAAGGAATCTGATATTCCAAACGAATTAAATCTCTTGGCACCTGCAACTGTCAAATATGACAACCGATTAGTGCCGCACATATTTGCTCAAAATGAAAGAGATCTTTTCTATCTACAAGGTTATATAACTGCAAAACATCGTCTTTGGCAGATGGATCTCTCCACACGGTCAGCTGCTGGCAGAATCTCTGAAGTGCTCGGAGAGTTCGCCTTAGACCTGGACAAAAGAAGCAGAAAGATGGGATTGAATTGGGCGGCTGAAAATGCGGTGGAAGGATGGTCCAAAGATCCGGAAGTTCTAAGCAATCTTGAAGCTTATAGAGATGGAATCAATGACTATACCACCAAACTTTCGCCTAAAGATTATCCTATTGAATTTAAATTACTCAACTATGCTCCAGAAGAATGGTCATTGTACAAATCTGCATTGATCCTTAAAGCAATGGCTCGAACGCTCTGTGGTAATGGACCAGATTCCAGATTTTCAAATACCCTGGATCATCTGGGAAGAGCGGATTTTGATCAGCTGTTTCCTGAATTCAATCCAAAACAGTCGCCGATCATCCCCGAAAACACGTCATGGGATTACATTGATAAAAAAGAGATTGTCAATGAACCTATCGCCCCATCGCTCTCGATTGGATATGAGGACCATTCAGGCTTCCAAGACAATCGAATGCTCATGGGATCGAATAATTGGGCAGTAGCACCACAAAAAACAGCTGATGCTTCAACGATCCTCGCTGGTGATCCGCATTTGGAATTGACCTTACCTTCTATTTGGTTTGAGATGCAATTAAATGCCCCCGGTATTAATTCATATGGTGTAAGCATTGCAGGCATGCAAGCCATCATCATTGGTTTTAATGATCATATCGCCTGGTCCGTTACTAATGTGGGACATGACGTCATGGACTGGTATGAAATGAAATGGACTGATGAGACCAAAAGTGCCTATTACTTCAACGGTCAAAGTCAAGAAGTTGAATACAGAATAGAATCATATATGGTTCCTGGCAAAGGCATTGTATCAGACACGATCAGATATTCTGTGTGGGGTCCGATATGGGAAGCAGAAGAAGATGGCGATCCTGATCTGGCATTGCGATGGCTCCCACATGATATTCCTGATCCGATGGAGATTAAAACTTTCGAATTATTGAATAAAGCAAAAGATTTTGATGAATACCGAAAAGCGATTTCCAACTATATTTCCCCAGCTCAAAACTTTGCTTTTGCAAGCAAAAACGGTGATATCGGCCTTACGGTATCAGGTCGGCTTCCTTTGAGAAATGATCAACAAGGAAGATTTGTACAAGCTGGTGATGATTACAAAAATGAATGGCAGGATATCATTCCTTTTGAGCATAATCCATTTGTACAGAACCCGGAACGAGGATTTATTTCATCTGCCAACCAGCATTCTACAGCACCTGACTATCCCTATTATTATACGGCTGGTGGTTATTTCGAGGCATTTAGAGGAAGACGCGTGAATGATCTATTAGAAACCAGTGAAGACATTACCGTTGAGGATATGAAGGCATTGCAAAATGATTCCTATAGCATCAAGGCAGAAGAAGCTCTACCTGTAATGTTGGCCGGTATCGACCTGGAGACCCTCGAGCCATCTGAAAAAGAAATCATTTCAACCCTCCTATCCTGGGATTATCAATATGAAGGCCATTTAAAGGCTCCAATCCTTTTTGAACTGTGGTTCAATGGCTTTTATTTCGAAACCTGGGATGAGTTTTCAAAGCTTGAAAAACCGGTTTTGCGACCAGAAACATGGAGAACTATTGAATTGATGGAGCAATCACCTGATAGTAAGTGGTTTGATAAAGCTGATACTGAGCCTATTGAGAATCTGTCTGACATCATTGTCTCATCATTTCAGAATATGATAAAAGAATATCAGAATATAGCCTCAGACAAAGAAACCTATACCTGGCAAAGTCATAGAAATACCCGAATCATGCATATGGGAAGATTGCCAGCGTTTTCCAGAATGCAGATAGAGACGGATGGGAGTCGAAATACTTTGAATGCGGTTACTTCCACAACTGGTCCATCCTGGAGAATGATTGTCGAATTCGATGAAACCGCAGTGAATGCACTTGGTGTATATCCAGGTGGTCAATCAGGCAACCCTGCAAGTCCCTATTACGACAATATGATTGACACTTGGGCAGCAGGAGAATACTTTGAATTGAATTTCTTAAAAGATGCCAATCAAATTTCTGATGCTATTTTAAAAACTAACGAATTAGATTAAAAGCAAGCTCACCAGCGACATGAAAAATTTGGTTTCTATCCTTGTATTGATTTTGACAGCATTCCTATTTCAATATATCGGTCCTTGGTGGATAGCTGCTATCCCAGCCCTGATTGTTGGGTACTCTAATAACACAGTCTCCCCTGCTCAAAGCTTCGCCTTAGGCTTTGTGGCTATATTCTTACTTTGGGCGGGCCAGTCTTTTTTTATCAATATTCAAAATGAAGGCATTCTGGCGAACAAGATTGGAGAGATATTCAACGGGCTCAATGCTACAAGTATCGTCTGTATTACTGGTTTGATTGGAGGTATCCTTGGTGGATTGGCGGCAATGACAGGAAGATTATTTAAACGTAGTTTCTCCAAATAAAAAAAATCTCCTGCACCTATCGATGCAGGAGAGTAAAACATACTATGAGAAAACTACACACCTACAAAAATACGAGTGATTATACCCGAAGGATGCCTTTATCTAGAATACGGTAGGTTTTCGAAAAGAAACGGTCGGAGAATGACTAGTAAGTGGTAATCAACATTCTACAGATATGAGAAATCCTTTATGTGACCATAAAAAAATAATCCCGCATTCCAGGAGGGTGTTTGGCATGCGGGATATTATATACTTTGAGAAAACTAGGATAAAGATACATGTAGATGCCTGTTCAAAATCATGACCTATATAATATGGTAAGGAATCAGCAGGAAACGGTAAGTATGATTGAGCAAGTGGTCTAGCTCTTTATTGTTATTACAGGGATTCTAATCTCTACTCGCGTACCAATAGGTTTCTCTCCCTCATCATAGAGATCAATTGTTTTTACAAATAGGCTCTTTTGATTTGTCTTATTGATCAACTGCAGTCTTTGTTCAGTTATATTGGTTCCTCTCGATTCATACGATGGATAATCCTCCCTGGCAGCTTTATGTTCTAATGCTGCTGTACGCCCGATCCCGTTATCTTCTATTGAACATAAGACATGTGCTTCGTCTGTTTGAATAAAAGAGATTTCTATATGACCGTCTGGTTTCAATCGGATTCCGTGTTCAATTGCATTTTCAACATAAGGCTGAATAATCATTGATGGTAACCCTATCAGATCATCCTCAATAGATTCCTGCACGTGAATCGAGTAACTTAAAGATTCCTCAAATCTCAGTTTTTGATTGATTTCCAGGTAATCTCGTATAAAAGCTACTTCATCTTCCAGGCTGATATACTCTTTGTCAGAATAGTCAAGGCTCTTGCGCATTAACACTGCAAATTTGGCCAGGTAGGTGGCTGCATCCTTATCTCTTCGAGAAGATATAAAATGTTGTATCGCATTTAGAGCATTATAAATGAAGTGAGGATTCATTTGTGCCCGCAATGCTTTCAGTTGCAGTTTTGCAGCCTGAAGTTTCAATAACTCGGCTTCCTTTTCTTTCTGTTCTGTTTCGTACTTAATTTCCAGCTCATACCGCTTTTGGTCACTTACCTCTTCATGATAATTTTGGATGGCCTCGTTGTATAAAGCAGCATATTCAAATGCTGATTTATAGTCTTCAACAGTTTTATAATAATCGGAAATATCCTTGTATATAGTTGATAGTGCCTTGAATCCTTTAATCTTCTCAGCTAACTTGAATGCTTTCTTGAAATGGTCTCTGGCAGAATCAAAGGTTTTGATATTCATGCTCAACATGGCCAACCATCGCTCGATTTTGAAGAGGTTTTCAATTTGATCTCCGGGAAGACCTTTATAAACCGTTTTTGCTTCATTAAAAAGTCTGGATGCCACAAGGAATGCACCTTTCTGCATTCGACAGTATCCCAAATTCGCCAACATGCCTGCACGCACAGCGCTATCTGTGGGTTCAAGAAGGTCAATCCTTTCAGTCAATATTTCCTCGGCTAAATCCCATTGCTCGTTTTGTAGATATCCATTGCTCAAATTCAAACAAGTAATTGCAATTTGGCTGGAAATGCCATATTTATTCGCGATCTCGTAAGCCTTTTGATACGATTTCGCAGCAAGCTGATGACTTCTATTCCTCGAATGAATCGCGCCTAATCCTGAGTAAATCAAGATCTGATAGTATCGGTCTTTTAGGTCTAAGGACTCTAATGAATCCATAAGCCTCAAGGCATCTATAAAATATTCATGTGCCTTACTATGGTTGTAATATGCGATTTGTAAATACCCGACCCTACACTTTTGATACGCTTTGTAATTTGCTCTTGGAAAGGACATGAGCAGTAATTCGGCTTTATCCGCCAATTCCTGACTCGAAGGCAAATCCCCAATAAATAACTTGAGCCCAGAATAATCAACATAATTATCCAGCATTTCCCATACCTCACCATTTGATTCCGAAATCATAATCGCTCGTCTATATCCTTCGTCCGAAATAGCTTCCTCTTGATTTACCAAAGCGGCATAACCAAGCTGGTTATAGTGTTTTAGTTGTAATTCCAGAGGCCAGGATTCTATTTGACCCATGGAAACGGACATTAGCTGATTAAAACTGTCTGTTGTATTTTGGAATAACGCTTCCTGTGTCAATCCTTCCTCCTTAGGAATTGAGTCATCTGATGCAGGTCGAACCTTATAATAGTCCTGATCTTGAATGTGATCGCTGTCCAGTAGAGGAAGCATGTGTGTAATTTAAGCGATTAAATATTAGCCTGCAGTGCTCTTATCTGTTCAATGAAAGCTGGTCGACGTCTTCTGGATACTTCGATTTCTTTGCCATCATCCATAACGATATATCCTCCATCTCCTTTTACAAATTTCTGCATGAAATTAAGATTGACGACATGACGTTTATGGACCCTGAAAAAATTTACAGATTCCAGCAATTCGCCATAGGATTTGATCGTCTTCGAAGCGGTAATCCTATGATTATCTTTCAAGAATATATGCGTGTAGTTATCATCTGCCTCTAGACGGACGATGTCTTTAAGATTGACAAAGTATATACCGTCTACAGCGGATATACTTAATTTTTCAAAAGCATTAGGATTCCGATAGATACTATCAAAAAGCTCCATTCGCTCAGCTGTTTTCGGGTCTTCTTCTTTGCGGATCCTTCCGACGGCTTCTATTAATTGATCCGGATCTATAGGCTTCATGACATACCCGATGGCACTAAACTCACAGGCCTTGATCGCAAAGTTTTCAAAGGCCGTGACGAAAATGATATCAAAGTTGATATGATTGAGCTGAGTCAACAAAGAAAACACCAACCCATCCGGCAAATTGATGTCCATGAAAGCAACATCCGGATTCATTGATGTACTGGATAAAAGGGATAGACCGTCCTTAAGATTTCTTGCTTCGCCGATAACTTCGACTTCCGGGCAATGTGCTGAGATAAGATTCTTGAGATTCTCAAGGCCCCGTGACTCATCCTCTATGATGAATGCCTTAATCATATTACAATAGTATCAGTTTCCTCGTGTGTGTATGATATATACATATCAAATGTAATATATCTTTTTCTTTTTTTTGTTCCGGAGATTGGACTAGCTTGAATTAGGGAAGCAAATGTCCACAATCCTGGCAAAATGTGGCATGCTTAAAGTGCTTAGAACTTTCGCAGTTTGGACAAACGATGATTTCTTTAACTGAAGGTGGTCCCTTCTTACCTTTTACCATTTCAGCTGACAAAATTCCCGTAGGTACCGCGATAACAGAATAACCCAGTATCATAACTATAGCCGCCAGCGTCTGACCCAGAGCAGTACTGGGTGCGATATCTCCATACCCAACCGTAGATAAAGTTGTAATGGCCCAATACAGACTTCTCGGAATACTGTCAAAGCCGGTATCGGGCTCACTTCCTTCCACCACATACATTATAGCTCCAATGATACTCGTAAAAATGAGTACAAATACAAGAAACACGATAATCTTGGCAAAGCTGTTTTTCAATGCAACGAGGAGATAAAATCCCTGGGAAGTATACCTGGTCATTTGAAAAATCCTAAACGCCCTCATTAGACGTAGTGACCTAACAATACTCAACGCTTGTGTATTGACAAGGAACAAGGATAAATATGAAGGAAGTATCGAAACAAAATCCACAACGCCAAAAAAACTCGTTGCATAGTTTTTTGGCCTCGGTGAACAGTATAGTCTCAATGCATATTCAATTGTGAAAAGAACCGTAATTACCCACTCTGAAATCACGAAAAAAGTGTGGTATTTCTCGTCAAGCGCAGGAACACTCTCTAACATGACCAGGATGATACTGAGAACGATCAGGATCAATAGAAGGATATCAAAGAGTTTTCCCCTGGGTGTTTCCCAACCAAATATGATCTCAAATAAATCGTTTTTGAGTTGTCGGGATTTGCTGATGTTTTTTGGATTCTGCATGGCTTCTCAACCTCTTCGGGCACTGGGTACCCTGGTAGTCGCAAACAATCTTTTTATACTATATCTACCACTGTCATTTACCATTACGATCATCAATCCTCCAATGACAGCCAAGTTTTTCATAAACATAATGGATTCCATTCTTCTTATATCCTCGGGATCATTCCAAAATGAATGTACAATCATTGTAACAGGAATATAATATGCCAACAGCATACCTGCTCCCAAAGTGGTTCTATAACCAATCAAAACTAATATTCCTCCAATAATTAAAAAGGTAATAGCTCCTAGCAAGAGAAGATCTTGTCTCCAGGTAAGACCATAATCGGTCATCATTTCCTTAGTTTGTTTGAAATACTTTATGGAATCATAAGCTTCATACAAGAATATGAAGGCAATGAATATCCGCCCTATCAGATCAATTACATCTTTCATTCACTTTGATTACGTGATCATACTCCTCATACATTCAGAAAAAGACCAAAATTAATTCCTTCGCCAAAAATAAGGAGTAACTAAAATCAATATAGTGAATAATTCTAGTCGCCCAAGTAGCATTAACACTACTAATATCCATTTGCCGATGAATGGTACCTTGGCAAAGTTGTCAAAAGGACCGAGTTCACCTATAGATGGACCCACATTTCCCAGACAAGTCGCAACTGCACCTATAGACGTGATTAATGGCTGTTCAAAGTCAAGAAATAGAATCGTCATCACGATGGAACCAATCACAAAAATTAATAAGTATAAAAGTAGAAATACCAATATATGGGTGAGCACACGAGGCGCTACTATCTTTTGATCAATTTTGGTTCTGATGATTGCTTTTGGATGTAACAATCGCTTTAATTCGAGAAATGAATTCTTGAAGAGAACCAGATGCCTAATAATTTTAATACCACCGCTTGTAGATCCCGCACATGCACCAACAAATAACAGAATAAAAAACAACAGTGTAAGTGCAGGAATCCAGGAGGTATAATCCGCAACCACAAATCCAGTTGTTGTGATCATAGAAATAATTTGAAAAGCAGATTGTCGAAATGAGGCTTCCAAATCCAAATCGGATACATTGAACACTGTAGCTGTGACCATCAGGATCAATATGATCACTATAGTCAGATAGGTTTTGAATTCATCACTTCGCCATACCTTTTTAAAATTCCCTTTTAGCATGTAATAAATTACGGTATAGTTTATCCCTGCAATGAGCATAAACAAACCAATGGTGTAGTGTATGCCGAGATGATCAAAATGTGCTATACTGGCATTTTTTGTAGAAAAGCCCCCCGTGGCCATTGTCGTCAACCCATGATTCAGAGCGTCATAAAAACTCATGCCCAATAGCTTAAGAATTATGGTTAAAATAAGGGTCAAGCCCAGGTAAATAAACCACAATCGTTTTGCAGTCTCTTTAATACGAGGATGAATCTTATCTGAGGTAGGACCAGGTGCTTCTGCCACAAATAACTCCACTCCACCTATCCCTAGTAATGGAAAGATTGCGACTGTCAGAACGATGATTCCCATACCTCCTAACCATTGTGTCAAACTCCTCCAATACAGAATGCCTTTGGGTAGAGCTTCAATATCATTGATTACAGTTGCTCCGGTTGTTGTCAATCCCGAAACGCTTTCAAACAGGGCATTGGTCATATTGGGTAAAATGCCGCTATACAAGTAAGGCAGTGTGCTTCCAAAAGAAATGGCTACCCACCCCAGGCTCACTATAAGAAAACCCTCTCTCTTACTAATAGATTTGCTCGTTTCTCTTGTTGAAAACCAAATTATCAAACCAATAACAATCGCTGTAATTGAAGAGTAAATAATCGATGAAGTATCTCCCGATTCATACATGATGGAGAATGGTAATGCGGTGAGCATAAATCCACCAAGCAGCATTAAAAGAACTCCGATCACATTAAAAACAATTCCAAAATTGATCACTACCTAAATATTTTCTCTACCTGGTGAATGGCTTCCGGTAAGGCCAGCACTATAACTTTATCGTGGATCTCAAATTTGAAATCATCGTTTGGTGCAAAACTATCATCTCCCCTGACAATTCCGGCAATTATCGATTTTTCCGGAAAATGCAGTTCACTAATGGGATACTTCAATAACCTGTTGCTTTTGTGGATTTCGAATTCGATAATCTCGGCATCTACTCCATGCAATCCGGCGATTGCTTCTACTTTGCCCTTTCTTACAAATCGAAATATGTTGTTTGCGGCTATTAGCTTTTTGTTGATAATCGTATCAATTCCTATGTTCTGTGAGATGTGCGTGTAGTTTACATTTTCGACCAGGGCAATCGTTTTGTATACACCTAATTGCTCTGCCGTTAGACTTGAAATGATATTGGTTTCGGAATTCGGTGTAAGCGCAATAAAAGCGTCCATGTCGGTCAACCCTTCTTCCTGCAAAGCATCGATATCTCCGGGGTCAGCATGGATCACAAGACTTTTGGATAACTCCTTTACAAACTGCTTGGCCCGCTCTTCGTCCTTCATTACGATGGTTACCTTATAGTCTTTTTCAATCTGCTGTGCTGTCCGTAATGCCAGAGCAGTTCCTCCAATGATCATTACTTTTTTGATAGGCTCCAATTGCTTGCCGGCAAATTTCATTGCCGTTTCCAAAGATTCCTCGTTCGTAGATATGTAAAGGTGATCTCCTTTCCTTAGAAATGTCTGATTATGAGGTATGATGGTCTCTTCGCCACGGAGCAAGGCCAATCCGCGAAATTTGAAATCTTCTGTTAACTCATCGATTTCAGCGATACTTCGATTGATCAGGGGGCATGCGGTATCAAGCGTGAAACCCACGACAGAGATTTTGCCATTCTCAAATTCAAACAAATCTGTAAAGGAAGCTCGTCTTAATAATCTTTGAATTTCCTGTGCTGCCAATTTTTGTGGCGAAATCAGAACATCGACACCGAGTTGTGAAAAGCGTTCACGGTTTTCATCACTTAAGTATTCAGGAGTTGAAATTCTGGCAATAGTATAGCTAGCACCTAGTTTTTTAGCCAGAATTGCAGCCAGAAGATTAGTTTTTTCAGATGTAGCGACAGCAATGAATAGCTTAGCTTTTTTTATGTTGGCCTGTTCTAGGATTTTTAATGTAGTTGCATCACCCTCTATGGTAAGAACATCCAAGTGTCTTCCTGCCTGGTTTAAGACAGCTGCATTGGTATCAATGAGTGTGATATCCTGATTCTCCTTAGAGAGTAATCCCGCTAAATGGAAACCGATATCCCCTGCTCCGGAAATTACAATTTTCATCTATACTTTCAATTTAGCATCCATCTTTGAATGCATGGTGTTTGATGTAAAATTCTCCTACTCAATATGAATTTATTCCTTAGTGCAGAAGTAAAGCATATAATAGTAAAACGGAAATTTCGAAATCATTGATTTAATTCCAATTTATGTAGTTCTACAATAGCCTTAGCAACATTCTGGCCATCTAAAGCGGCCGATACTATACCTCCGGCATACCCCGCTCCTTCACCGCATGGGTAAAGGCCGCGTAC
>JAHHJQ010000234.1 GCA_018680005.1 Bacteroidia bacterium
GCTCATATATGTCCGATCTGCACGAATAAGGTGGCCAACACGCTACAATTTTCTGCTCAGGATGTCATCAAGCTTTTAAATAAATACTCATGTCATGACTTTCAGAATGAAACATTTTCCGCATCCATTGATTCCGTAAGAAATTCGCGTGTCATCGAATAAAAGTATAGTTCCAGAATGTAGATCGCTGTTTTTGTCATTCAAGATATCTACCCTTTATCAACCTCAAACATTCGATATCTTTGAGACATGCAAAAAGAATCCATTTTTAAGGGCTTAACTGTACTTGAATTAGCCAGTGCACTAGCCGGACCCTCTGTGGGTATGTTCTTCGCAGAACTGGGTGCCAGAGTGATCAAAGTTGAAAACAAAACCACCGATGGTGATGTCACCAGGAGATGGAGGCATCCCAAGGAAAGCACCGAAACACCTTTATCTACATACTATCATTGTGTTAATTGGAAAAAGGAAGTATTGATGTTAGACCTAAGCCAAGAAGCGGATCGAAACAGGGTCTATGCATTGGTGAAAGAAGCGGACGTCGTCGTTTCAAATTTCAAATTTGGCTCTGCGGTGAAACTAGGTGTAGACTACGACACCTTGAGCAAGATCAACGATAAGATTGTGCATGGCAGCATCTATGCGTACGACGAAGACGATTCCAGACCGGGATTTGATGCGGTACTCCAGGCTGAAACGGGATGGATGTCGATGAATGGATATCCTGATGGCTTACCAACTAAAGTACCATTACCGATAATCGATATTTTGGCTGGCCACCAACTAAAAGAAGGGATTTTAGTGGCCTTGCTGCAAAAAGAAAAGACGGGCAAAGGATGTCATGTAAGTGCGTCATTGTATGATTCTTCCGTGTCCGCCATGACCAACCAGGCTTCAACCTATCTCAATCTTGGCATCGTTCCCCAACGAATAGGTAGTCAACATCCCAGCATTGCACCCTATGGAGATGTCGTTAGTACATCCGATGGTGTGGCCTATCTTCTGGGTGTCGGCACGCAGGATCATTTCAACTCACTATGTGATGCGCTGGACGTGGTTGAATTAGAGACAGATCCTAGATTTCTGTCTAATCAACTGCGACTGGAAAACAGAGCCATCTTGGTTTCGAAGCTCCGGGATGCCGCATCAGGAATGACCGCAGCAGTCTTTGAATCTCGATGTAATCAGCATGGCGTCCCACTTGGACCAATCAGAAATCTTGCACAGGTATTTGCTGAGGCAGACGGCCAGGAAATGATCTTAGAAGAGCAACACGAGGATGGCAGCGTTAGCAAACGGGTGAAAACTTGTGTTTTTAAAATATTGGGTGATTGATATCAAAATTATTCCGGGCTTTGAGCAAGTTGCAATTGCTTAAAGTATTTCTGAAATAACCGGAAATATCTTTCCAAGAGATTAATACGAGCTTGGGCTTCTTTTTCCCCATTCATTTGCAATGTCTTCAATGCATTGACCTTGATCTTGACATTCGCTCGATACAATTTATAGTATCGATACAAAAGCTGATCCTCGTGATTCAATCTACATGGATATCGACTTTCGTAGAACAGCATAAAGCTTCTTGCCAAATCCGACCGTTCATATAGATCCAGATCCATACAAAAGAAGGCTAGTTCATCCAGTAGATCCAGTCGTCTGAAATGGTCGTTAAATTCTATACAGTCGAATATCACCGGGTCGTCCAGTATAAAGATATTCCGTGAATGCAGATCGCCATGTCCGTCCACCGTAAAACCCAGGTCGTTTCTTTCCTGCAATCTGCCCTGATGTTTTTTAAGAAAGGACTTTGAAAAAACAATGCTTTGCTGAAGAAGTTGGACAGCGGATGCATCGAGCACGCTTTCCACAAGTGCTGCTATATCTGATCCAGATTCGGAATGTAAGATATCCGCAAAGTCATTATGAAGGATATCGATATCAACTTTAAAAAAGAAATGCTCCGTAGATTGGTGAAAGCCCGAAAGGATTGCAGCAATCGGATCCATATGGTCTTTGGTCACCAGGTTATTTTCAAGAAGGAGATTCATTTGCCGGGTCTCGTCCATCCGTTTCATCTTGACGGCATAGTCGATTAGTTGACCTTCTAGTGTGTCAATCGTAATTAGGCCATTTGACAAACGAATCGGAACCACATCCAGATACATACCTGTGGTAAGTCTTCGGTTGAGCATAAGCTCACGTTCACAATAATACTTTCGCTTTTCAACCGTAGAAAAATCCACGAAAGAATATTGCACCGGTTTCTTGATCTTATATACATGTTCTTCTCCAAGAATGACCCATGAAATATGGGTTTCGATCAGCTCTACCTTTTCTTTTGAGCTAAGGCCTATGATGATATTCTGAATTTGCTCGGCAACCACAGATCAGGAGTTTTTTTCAGATCTATAAAGATACTGCTTTGCTTGCTCAATCATTTCATGCACTGCATGTTCATCCGAACGAAGTACGAGATGGGTATAACGTATCGGATCGTAGTTATCCCTTACTTTTTTGTACACCGAAAAGTCGGCTTCACTATATACTCTTTTTTTAGCTACTCGTTCCCGAATTATTGCTTCATTCGCCTCGACGACCAACCAGCTAATTGTGCAGTGCAACTCGTCTGCAAGTTTTTGAAATCGCTCGCGCCATTCATTATTTGAAAAAGTAGCATCAACAATTACGTTTTGATTTTCTTTTAACCTGAATCTGGTAGTAGACAGCATTTCCTGGTATATCCGAGCTTTGGTTTCTGCATCATATTTTCCTCTAAGTCCTAGTTGATCTCGTATGACATCTGTATTTAAATGTAGGGCATTGATATTTTTAGCAAGCGCTGCCGCAAAGGTTGACTTGCCCGTTCCGGGAAGACCTGAGACGATAATGAGAAGTAAATTGGGTTCCATAGGATATTAGATGAGTAACAGGCAAATATCTTGCTTCTATTAATCAGACAAAATCAGAAAGTCCATGCCACAAGCAAGCTACACTCTGTTTATCCTTATAATAATCGGTCAAGATCTACTGGTTCTGACTGCATTGTATCGAGCAAGAATATATATGTCTAACAAAATAACTTAATGCCTTGTTAACCTAAACTTCACTCAATTCACTTCAGAATATGCAGCAATTCCTGTTTTTTTTACAACTCTATGGCAATTCTTTTTTTGGGGAATAGGCCAAATACTTTTATTTAGACTTTGAATTAAAACCAATTGTCCTATGAAAAAGCAAATGCTTAAGAAAAACAATGAATGCAAAGTCACCTTCAGTCTTCCCGCCGAAGCGACAAAAGATGCCAAGGAAGTAGCTCTTGTTGGTGATTTTAATGATTGGGATAAGAAGAATCCGATCAAAATGAAACGGTTGAAGAACGGTTCCTTTAAGGTACAACTCAAATTGGCCAGGGGGAAAGATTATCATTTTCGTTACATCATCGATGGTGACAAATGGCAAAATGATTGGGACGCTGATAAGTATGAAGCATCACCTATAGATCCTTCCATAGAGAACTCTGTTGTCAGTCTGATTGATGAATGATAACATTACGGTCATAAGGCTAGAAAAGTAGAATAGGTCTTAGAAGTTGCAGCTCAAGAAGGTTCACAAATGATTCCTCTTTTCAAATTGAGAAGACAGGTTATGGATCCGATAGTCACCGGCAGTGACAATTGAACGTAGTTGAATATGCTGGATATGTAACTTATTGGAAATGAGTATAAAAAAGAACAGGGTACCTGAAAGATCAGAGTACCCTGTATAACCCCAAAAAACCAAATGAAAACAATCTATGAATCAGGAAATCTTTCGATTTCCAGTTCTGTTCTTTTGACGTGGGTCAATATATTAAGTCACATCTATTTCAAAGAAATTCTTCACTATTTGAAGAAGAAAGAATACGCAAAATTCTGAATCAAAGATAAATAAATCTAAGTTCACATAATTGTACAATTTGACATTAAAAGCGAATATTCGCAACATATGTCCAATTTATTGACTTTAATCAATTGGCCGGAACCAAAGTAATATTCACCTGCAATGCCTGTGGTAGTGTTTCTCCAAAATGGATTGGACACTGCCCCAATTGCAACGAGTGGAATACCTACCATGAAGAAATCATTTCTCGTGATCCACGTACTTCAAGAACCCAAAAATTAACAGGAAAAATAGCCGGAAAAATAAAATCACAGCCGGTTAAGTTATCCCAAATTGAGGTCTCTTCACTGGAACGAATGTTGATGCCCGATCAGGAATTCAACCGGGTTGTCGGAGGAGGCATAGTCCCCGGATCTATCACCTTGATTGGTGGACAACCGGGAATTGGAAAATCAACCCTGTTACTCAATATCGCTTTGAAATCAACATTTGTAAGCCTGTACGTAAGTGGTGAGGAAAGTAAAGAACAAATTAAACGCAGAGCGGATAGGTTAGGTGGAACAACAGATAATTGCCTCATTTTCAATGAAACCAATATCGATGTGGTTCTTTCCACCGCGACAAAGTATCAACCAGATCTCATCATTATTGATTCCATACAAACCCTCTATTCTTCCGATATCGAATCGACCCCGGGTAGCATAAGTCAGATTAAAGATTGTACCTGGCAATTGCAAAAATATGCCAAGGCGACCAACATGCCGATCATTATAATTGGTCACATCAATAAAGAAGGTACGCTCGCTGGTCCGAAAATGCTTGAACATATCGTAGATACAGTTATTCAATTCGAAGGTGATCAAAACTATGCCTATCGCATCCTACGGACTTTAAAAAATCGATTTGGCTCAACAGACGAATTAGGGATATACGAAATGCAAACTAGTGGTTTGAGAGAAGTGAGCAACCCTTCCGAGTTGTTGATATCTCAAAACGAGGTTACGCTTAGTGGGTCTGCCATATGCGCAAGCATTGAGGGAATAAGACCGCTGCTGGTTGAGACACAGGCATTGGTCAGCAATGCGATCTATGGTACGCCCCAGCGATCTGCAAATGGATATGACTTGCGTAAATTACACATGCTCCTGGCGGTGCTTGAAAAACGATGTGGATTCCCAATTGGCGCCAATGATGTGTTCCTCAATATTGCCGGAGGTGTAAAAATCGTTGATCCCGGTCTGGACCTTTCTATCATAGCAGCGTTGATTTCATCTCTTCAGGAAATTGAAATTCCCGACTCCATTTGTTTTGCAGGAGAAGTAGGACTTTCCGGAGAAATCAGGTCAGTGAAGCGAATCGAGCAAAGAATCATGGAAGCCAACCGTCTTGGATTTCAACAAATATTGGTTCCAAAACACAATCTCAAAGGCATCGAAAGCACAAAATTTCAAATAGAAGTCATAGGGATTTCAAAAATTGAAGATATGCTTGAAATCCTTCAATTCTAGGATTGGCACTTAATTGTTGTTATCCCATTCTTTTTGGTAAAGTGATATTTAAGTCGTTTCTTTAAATCTTTGAGTGTTATATCCACGTATACTAGCATAATTTACAGCAAACACACTGAACTTGCGTTAGCTTACTAAATGCGAAATCCTGCATGAAAGGATATCTCCGACTACGTAAACATATTCTCACTGGCTTACGAGAGCGTTTGTCTTCTAAGTTGACCTATCATGGGGTACACCATACATTGGATGTCCTGAGAGTTACCAATGCATATTTAAGAAGAAATAAAATCGTTGGCCGTGAAGCCAAATTGATTCGAATCGGTGCACTGATACATGATTATGGTTTTACAGAAACCTATAAGAATCATGAGGAAAAAGGATGCGAAATCGCGCAGGAAATCATGCCCCAATATGGTTTTACACAGAAGGATATTGACTTTGTCAAAGGCTTGATCATGGCAACCAAGGTTCCTCAGAATCCTAAGACAGAATTTGAAAAGATCATCTGTGATGCCGATCTGGACTATCTAGGGAGGAACGACTTCAAACCCATCGCCTCTTCTTTGTTTCGGGAATTACAGAATTTCAACATCCTTTCTGATATCAACGAGTGGAACAAGCTTCAAGTCAAATTTTTAGAAGGACATCATTATCATACCACATTCGCTCAGAAGAATAGGGAACCCAAAAAGCGAAAAAGAATTAGTTATCTCAAGGCATTGATTGAATAATATCCTGCTTCCTACCATACAGGCATCATTTTAGCTACATATAATACCTGCTACGGGTTGAATTCCTAACAAGCCTTATGTATTTTTATAAGGACATCCATTAATCAAAAACCATTAAACGTGCGAGAAATGAATCTTCTACAACCAATAAGTGCTCTAATGACCACAGAGCTACATACACTGAGTCCAAGTGATGATTTATGGACTGCCAAAACAGTCTTTGACAAACATCATATCCACCATATACCTGTTGTTGAGTTTAAAGAAATCGTTGGGATGTTGAGTAAAACCGATCTCAACTTGTTTATACATGGATTCAACAAAGGCAAAGACGCCGCGGCCAGTGAGAAGCGCCTTAAAGAAACGCAAGTAGGAGAGATCATGACTGAGCAACTAGCCAAATTAGAAGCTAGTGACAGATTAAGAACAGCATTGGAAGTGTTTAAAATGAATCGATTTCATGCTCTGCCAGTAGTTAAGGACAGCACCGACCTTATTGGTATAATCACCACACATGATATCATTGTAGCTCTCGCGAGTCAACCAGTAAAATTAGAAGACTACGGTTCAATGTAGATCGCTTTAATTAAGATCAAACAGAGAATCTGAATCGATTGTGATTCAGTTATAAGGCTTTTTGCTTTACTTTGTATTCCTGTCCTTTCCAAAGGACTAGTAAGACTTGCTGCTAACCATTCACAAAACAATCGGAGTATATGGTCTTTCTCGAATTCGAAAAACCGCTGGAAAGTCTTTATGAGCAACTAGAAAAAATTGAGCAGGTTGGTTCTGAAGGAGATCTTGATGTCACTGCTATGATTGCGGAACTACGGCAGAAAATCAAGAATAAACGAAAAGAAATCTATGGTAACCTCAATGGCTGGCAAAAAGTCCAGTTATCGCGTCATCCGGAAAGACCCTACACACTATATTACATCCGCCAAATCTGTAAGAAATTCATCGAGCTACACGGTGACCGCAATATCGGTGATGACAAAGCTATCGTAGGAGGACTGGCCGAAATAGATGGGCAACCCTGTATGATCATTGGTCATCAAAAAGGAATTAATACCAAAATGCGGCAATATCGCAACTTTGGAATGGCAAATCCTGAAGGTTATCGAAAGGCATTACGTCTTATGAAATTGGCCGAAAAATTTCAATATCCTGTGATATGCCTGATAGATACACCGGGCGCATTTCCGGGTATCGAGGCCGAAGAAAGAGGTCAGGCTGAAGCCATTGCCAGAAATCTTTTCGAAATGGCCAGATTAAGAACCCCCATCCTTTGTATCGTGATTGGCGAAGGCGCATCAGGTGGAGCAATTGGCATTGGATTAGGCGACAAAGTCTACATGATGGAGAATACCTGGTACTCCGTAATCTCACCAGAATCCTGTTCATCTATATTATGGAGAAGTTGGGATTATAAGGAACAAGCAGCAGAAGCCCTACGACCAACTCCAGAAGATATGTTGGAATTTGGGTTAATAGACGGCATCATCAAAG